>CAMLEX010000475.1 GCA_946479055.1 uncultured Bacteroidota bacterium
ACAAACACCTGGAAGCACGGCTGAAGCTGCTGGGGCTTCTATGCCATCTGGAGGGATTTGCACTGGAAAGGAACCAAAAGGAGTTGCCAGCTGGCAGACAGCGGGTATTGATGCGGGACTTTATTCTACTGATCGAAAGCAACTATATCCATAAGCGCAGCGTCAAGGAGTACGCAGACTTACTCTCCGTCACAGCCAATTACCTTTCTCAGTCCGTTAAACAGGTTTCGGGACGCAACGCACTGAGTTTTATTACAGAACGTGTGGCCACTGAGGCCAGATCACTTGTCCGGTACACTGATATGGAAATCTCCAGAATCGCTTACCAGCTGGAATTTTCTGATCCGAACAATTTTGGTAAGTTCTTCAAAAAACATGCAGGGGTTTCCCCTTCTGTGTTCCGTAGGCAGCACAGGTAATTAAATTGACCAGTAAATCCAAGATTTTAACCGATTTTTTTCGTTAAAATCTACCTCTATTTGCGTTACAAATTTAATTTTATGCCAAGTAAAGTATTTATAAATCTGCCTGTAAAAGATCTGGGCAGATCTGTGGAATTTTTCACAAACCTGGGTTTTTCGTTCAATCCGCAGTTCAGCGACGATAAGGCTGGCTGCATGGTGGTCAGTGACAGCATTTTTGTGATGTTGCTAACCGAAAACTATTTCAAAACCTTTATCGACACTGGTCTCTGTGATGCCAATTTGCAGACCGAAGTACTGATCGCACTGGACGCAAATTCAGTGGATGAGGTTAAAGAATTCATCAGTAAGGCGCTGTCTTTAGGTGGCAGGATTTACGTCGAGCCAAAGGATTACGGTTTTATGTACCAGCATAGTTTTGCCGATTTGGATGGTCACAAATGGGAATTGGTATATATGGACATGAATCAGTTCAGCCAGGCGTAACTATTTAGATATGGATAATAAGAAATACGATCTGGCTCTAGATGCCTATATTGCCAAGTCAAAAGACTTTTCCAAACCCATCCTTGAACATTGGCGCAGGCTTGTACATGAAAACTGCCCGGATGTTCAAGAAGCGATCAAATGGGGCATTCCCCATTTTGATTATAAGGGAGATCATATGTGCGTGATGGCTGCACATAAAGGGCATTGCTCTTTTACATTTATAAAAGGCGAGCTAATGGACGATCCGCGTTTGAAAGCCGCGAAAGACCTCAAGCCAATCAAGCGGTTGTTGGGCAAGATAACCCAGTTTAGCGAATTGATTCCTGATCAGGAATTTATCGCCATGATAAAACAAGCGGTACAGCTGAACGAAAAGGGGGTAAAGATTCAAAGGGAAAAACCGGTAACCGAAAAGCCCAAAGTATTGGAAATGCCTGGTTATTTCCAGGATGCACTGGAAGGCAGTCCAAAGGCGAGAGAGGTCTTTGAAAGCAAGTCAAATTCTTTCCGTAAGGAATACATTATCTGGATCAGCGATGCGAAGACCGATCAGACCCGACAAAAAAGGATTGATGAAGCCCTGGAATGGATCGCAGAGGGCAAGGGCCGGTTTTGGAAGCACCAGAAATAAGCCCTGTTGATATTTAAGCAACATCGAAGGATATTTGTCCAGTGATTACTAGCTATTGAATCATAAATTTCACAATCAAGCTGCCTTGCTTGCCTGGATTTGAAAACTCATACGAAGGGCGCCCATAGCTGACTGCGGCGCTGATGTACATATTTCCAGATGGGTCGAAAGTGATGCCTGTGTAGCTCATGGTGACGATTGAAAACGTACCCGTAAGATCGTAAAACTCTGAGGAATTTAATGCTTTGTTTACCATGAATATCGGGCCAAATGTACAGCAGCCTCCTGATGCGACCGTGCCGTTATTATAGGACGATCCGGGTAAAAATAAATTGCCGGCCGGATCTACTGCCAGCATGGATGTAAATGGTAAAATTAGAGGGCCTTTACCTCCCGTCCAACTAGCCATTTGCTTTGGTATCGGCCCAATAGTGCTTACAATGCCCGCAGGCGTTATTTTGCGAATGTAATAAGCGTTACTCTCGACACCCCTGGTGCCATAATCGCCATCGCTTACATAAACATTACCGCTGGCATCCGTGGCAATATGATTCAGGTTTCCATAGCTTCCAAAAGTGGCTGCGGGACCCTGGCCATCCGCTTTGCCGGCTGTTGCCTTACCAGCAAAGGTACTTACCTGCCCTGCAGGGGTGATTTTACGAATGCGGTAAACATCCGTGACAAACAAATTTCCCGAAGCGTCAATGGCCATGCCCTTCGGAGCAGTAAACTGGGCTACGATACCAGAGGCATCAGCATGTCCTGAAATGCCGCTGCCCGCAAAAACACTTACTGCCCCCGCAGATGTAACTTTATATATTTTAAAATCATTAGTTCCCACTGTATAAACGTTGCCTGCTACGTCTACAGCTATGCCACCCAATTTAGTGCTGCTGTTACCCACTTTGGTCAGCATACTTTTAACCCCCGCCGGGGATATTTTAAAAACGGTATCGGTATTGGTATTCACATAGACATTTCCAGCGCCGTCGACAGCCATGTTTGTGATAGGGGCACCATCAAACGCATTAGCGGATGGGATTTTAGTGATAGCAAAGGATCTAACTGTAAAATTTTCCGGAAATAGGATGACCGTATCCTTATTAGTTATCGTAATCGTGCCGGTGCTGGCTTCTGCTGGTACTATAACAGTTATTTGGGTAGCCGTAATTGACTTTATGCTGGCCGATTTACTATTGAACTTTACACTGCTTGTGCGCAGAACGGTGTCAAAGCCGGCACCTGTAATGGTTACAATCGTTCCCGCTATCCCTTGCAATGGGCTAATATTAGTAATAACAGTTTTTACCGGAGTGGTATTTGTCGGCGTATTTTTTTTGCATTGCACTATAAAAATTGCCGTAATAATTATAGCGATTAAGGTCAGGTAGTTTTGTAGTTTTTTCTTCATGATTTTCAAATTTTATTCTGATCGAGTCACAACTGCAAGTAAACTATCCGTATTTCTGACAGCAGCTTTTGATCTCCTCTCTTGCATTCATAACATCATTTAAAGCAGTTCTATGTCAGTATCGCTATTAGAGGTGGGATAAAATTGTTTTTATTGAGATTGATCTCATGTGAAACTACGACTTTTGTAAGTAGGCTACAATACCCAAATCAGGGTATTTTGACGAGCTAGATGAAATAGTAGGGGTAAAGTAGTAGACGGAGAAATAATTGAAATTGTTGTTGATGCTAAATATGCTAATGAAATCGTATCTAAGTCCTTAACCTATGGGGTAATTACCAAAATTGTAGCATAAATAATTAACTTGCAAGTCGATTTATGAACCATCAATGAAATTGCTAAGATTCTATTATTTTACATTCCTACATCATTACCGAAATAAGCCTGAAAGCTGGGTCGGTGATTTCAGAAGTGTGCTATTGGTTGAACTTAGTATGTGTTGGCTGGTGTTGAGTCTCTGGTTAGTGGTCGATCCCGGCCTGAGGACTTTGGAATCGTGGACAAAGCCGATTTTATTTTCCATAAATATTATCATGCTGATTGTTCTTCAATGGTACTTAATGAGTAAGGGCAGGAGTGAATTAATTTTTCAAGAATTTAAAAATCATCAGCTCAATAGCGAAACGAACCGGGTAATATGCTGGGCGATATGGGCTGGCTCTTTTATCCTTTTTTTAATTACGGCCTCACTACAATAAATACTATTAAAGGGGATTTTTCTAAGCTACAACAGTAGTTTTCCGCCCTTGTCTTTATTGTGGGGTAATTAAACCAAGCTCAACCATAGCAAGTGTCTTTCTACGCAGTTTGACTGTTGAGGACATTTTCATTATATTTGAGACAAATCCTTATTCATGAGTGAACATCATAGTGTATCGGTGGGGTCGCTATGGGAAATCTTGCACTGGAAATTTCTCTGGGACTGGCAATAGGTTTAGCTATTGGGGCCGGAAAATTGGGGATTATTCCATATATAGTTGATTAGATGCCATGGATCTGAAATATACAGATTAAAGAGTGCATGTTGAACCTTAGCATTAATTTTATGAAAATACTTCTTCTAAATAAAATGACGATTTTTTTTGCATTAGGCCTAATGGCATTGCTGGGAATAATTGTTTCTTCAATAATTATGACAAATCATAACGGAATGGATCAAAGACTACAGGGTTGGGTAAACTTGCTTTGGTTGCCGTTGCCTATTTTGATCATAATTATTGACCGAGTTTGCTTGAGGAAATTTGGTACAAAAAAAACAAACAAAATTCAGCTGTATATTTTAGGAGCTTTCATCTTACTCATCATACTCAACATATTTAGATTACAAATACAAACATAGACCATTATCATCGTATACATAGCGCTTAATGTGTGAAGCAGGAAAGTATTGTGATTGATTTGATTCCATGCAACTCCCACTGTGTCAACCACAATAGATCTATAAAAAGTACCTAGGCGGCAAGATCAGTTTTAATAGTTCATAAATGTTTCCAGGATAGCGCAATAAAAGCACGTTTCCGTCGCTATATTTGCATTATGAATCTACAAATGCGCATCACTTTTGATGAAAAAGACTATACCTATATTGTTTTAACGAAGGGAATAACAAGAGAAACTAATACAATCCGGATTAACCTGAAAGACATAGAGTATCAGCTTGTTTGTAATTCAAAGGGGGATTGGGATGCTGTTGATGCAA
>CAMLEX010000476.1 GCA_946479055.1 uncultured Bacteroidota bacterium
AACATGTAATTGATCCGGATGCAGATAGATTTTTGCCTCTCCGCCATGGGTAAGATAAACCCAGTCATCCGGTAGTTTGGAAATCCAGAGACTTTCTGTGTTGGCTAATTGTTGTAAGAATTTGACCTGCTCTTCTTTGATGAGTCGTTTACTTTCGAAGTCTTTTTTAACCGTTCTACTTGTTGCAAAGCTTGTGCAAAGCTGATTGCGGATTGTTGTGCAAGAATCTGGCGATTCCTGAAGGACATTTCCCTGAATGATATTTTCCAGTTTGCTGCGGACATCGTTATTGAACATTTTTACAAAAATACAGAATAAAGTTTTTGAAACAAGTAGGCTCAACTATGGTATGTTCTCGCAAGCTTTTAGACTTGAGATAGTTTATATAAAACACTAAAAATCAACCCATTCACCGCATGTTTAAACCCTTGCAAAGATAGTTTCGGTTCATTCATAGATAGATTGAAATCATTCGGAGAATAATGCAAGTCGTTCAGAGAGTAACAAAAATCATTCAGACTTCATTCGAGCATAATCGAGAATAAGCAACGCTTATTCGAAGGTTACGGACGAAGTCCCGAAGCAAACTAAAACCCGTTCATAGATAACTATCAGTAAAGCAAAGAACGCTAAAACTAATTCAGAAAACACTAAGGTCAGTTCAACGTCATCCTGAGCGTAGTCGAAGGACAACAAACCTCATTCAAACAACAACTGTATTTGTATTAAAATAATCCGAAGGATTATTCTCTTCGTGTTCTTAAAAACCGCGAAGAAGTGTATTAAAAAAACTTTGTGCTCTTTGTGGCAAAATGTATTTGTATTTATTCATAACTCATAATTCTTAATTCAATTAAATCTTCGTGCCTTCGTGCCTTTGTGGCAAAATGTATTTGTATTCTCCGCGCCTTCGCATCTCAGCGGTAAAAATGTATTTGTATTTATTCACTAATCATAAACCTAATCATTATGAACAAAACACAATCAGCCAAACTCAACATGTACAAGACAACACTCATTGTACTCACCAGCACCACCAACACTCCAATCGTTGCCACCATTCCCGCATTGGTAGATTACAAAGACGATTTAACAACCTTCATAGGTGAAATAGAAGACCTCGCCGAGATACAAGAGGACGCCGATGAAGGAGTAACAGAAGATAAAGAAACAAAACGCTTAAACCTTTGCAGGGGCGCAAGCAACATGGCCGGCTTATTAATGTCATGGGCAAACAACACCGGCAACACAATCATCGCCGGTCAAATGAAAATTAATTACAGTGATCTCACTCGTACAAAAGAATCACTCCTCGCAGAGCGTTGCAAATTCATACATACCACCGGCACCACAAACCAGGCAGCAGCCGCAACTTATGGCGTCACTGTAGATAAATTAACAACATTAAATAATCTCATCACTGCATACGAAGCAAAAGCCACAGCACCAAGAGATGCAGAGGTACTCATCAAAGCCGCCACTACAGATTTAGAAACAAAAATGAAAAACACAGATGAACTCTTAGATGATAAAATGGATCCACTCGTCAATTCTTTTATAGACGATGAACCCACATTCTACAACCAATTCTATGCAGCCAGAACAATTATAGATGCACCGGTTTCCACTACCAAAGCAGAAGGCATCGTTAAAAAAACCGGCACAGAAGAAACATTAGTAGAAGTAACTGTTACCGCAACAAAAATTCCCGATCCCGAGACTCCCGACGAAGAACCCGTAGTATTCACCACCACGACCAATGCACTCGGAGAATATGAACTACCAATACCAATCCCCGGATTCTACAACCTCACTTATGAAAAACCAACATACAATACCCATCAAGTCACCAACGCCGAAATAAAACTCGGCCAAACAAAAACCATCAATGTAGAACTAACACCAGTGTAACGTCATTGAAAGCATAAGTGAGAAAGAAGCAACGCTTTTTTTCGAAACTTACGGGCGAAGCCCAAGCAAACTGTATTTGTATTCTCTGCGTTCTTCGCGTATCCTTTGCGCTCTCTGCGTTAAAATGTATTTGTATTTATATGACGAACAAGACTATTCATCTACTGAGATGACTCGTTGGTGTAATATTTAATCTGCCTTTAATCTAAACTTATACCTTAACCCGATGAAACGACTGGTTGTGAGCCTTTAACCACTTCAAAGAACCACTTAATCAATAAAGTCAAAAGCAAAGAAATGAACAGAATAATTTTAATGGCTGCTATACTTGTTGCATCAGGTAGTAACTTATCTGCCCAGCAGGTCATTCCTCTATACAGCGATTCAATACCGAATAGCATCGGCACTATAGCTGAAGGAGATAAACCAACAATAACAGCTTACCTGCCATCAAAAGAGAGAGCAAACGGCACTGGTATTGTTATATTTCCGGGCGGCGCGTATGGTTTTTTGGCAACATCAACGGAAGGCACACCCATAGCACAGGCCTTTGCAGAAAAAGGGATCGCTGCATTTGTAGTAAAGTATCGCTTACCTAAAGATGCAACAATGAGAGATAAAAGCATGGCGCCTCTCATGGATGCACAGCAAGCTATCAAATACGTTAGGATGCGCGCAAAGGAATATAACCTGGATAGCAATAAGATTGGTATCATTGGTTATTCTGCCGGCGGGCATTTAGCATCTACATTAGGAACTCACTACAATCCTGTCTATATCCCCAATAAAGAAAACACCAGTCTTCGTCCGGATTTTATGATTCTGGTTTATCCCGTTATCAGCATGAAAAGAGGATTAACACATGCAGGTTCTATGACCAACTTATTAGGCGCTAATCCAACTGCTGAAAAAATAAAATTCTTTTCCAGCGAAGAAAATATCACACCCAAAACACCGCCGACATACATTACACATGCCGGTGATGACAATGTTGTGGATGTAGAGAATAGTATTCAAATGTATCGCTGGCTGCAAATGGAAGGCGTAGATGCGGAACTGCATATTTATCCGAAGGGCAATCATGGATTCACGCAGCGCTTGCCGGTGGAAGAGTGGATACAACCGATGTTGGTATGGATGAGGAAAGGTGGCTGGTTGGCAGCGGGGTAAATAATGCCAATGCACCAAATTTTGGCACATCATATTTCCCTGTTTGCATGTCGGATAGCCTTGTTGGTGTAATTTTTTTATACGGGTATATCCATTATCCTAAATTCACTATTTCCCTGATATTTAAAAAGGACCATTATATGTTGAAATCTTGCGCTACCCTGTTTTTCTTGCTACTATCTGCATGTGCTGCCTGGACCCAGACAGCTTGGAAAATGCAACCCATACCTGTACAAAGCAGATGGGCCAAAGAAGTATCGCCCGCCAATGCACTGAAAGAATATCCGCGTCCGCAAATGGTCCGGAACAACTGGACAAACCTGAACGGAACATGGGACTATGCGATCATAGATAGTACCGGTACCCCTGCATCGTATCAAGGTCAGATCCTGGTACCTTATCCGTTAGAATCTGCATTATCAGGAGTAAAGAAATTTTTATTACCCGAAAAACGATTGTGGTACAAAAGAACCTTTGAAGTAAAAAGTAATCCTTCGACAAGCTCAGGACCAAAAGTCAAAACTCTGCTTCACTTCGAAGCAGTGGATTACCAGTGTTGGGTCTTTGTGAATGGAAAAGAAGTAGGTGGTCATGAGGGAGGATACACCAATTTTAATTTTGATATCACCAATGAATTAAAAGAAGGAAGCAATGAGCTGGTTGTAAAAGTATATGACCCGTCCGATGCAGGAATTGGTCCAAGAGGAAAACAGGTGCTGAACCCTCAAAATATTTATTACACTCCCTCTTCCGGTATATGGCAGACGGTGTGGATGGAGACCGTTTCTAACGATTACATTTCGTCATTGAGCATTACACCTGATATTGACAAGTCAGTGGTGAACGTTACAGTAAATACAACGACAAATTTTCCTCTCACGGTAAGCGCAGCAGGTAAAACCATCAAAGGGCAATCGAATTCAGCTATCAGTATTCCTGTTGATAAAGCAAAGCTTTGGTCACCATCAAATCCTTATTTATACGATCTGAAAGTAAAAATGGGTGAAGATGAAATAAGTTCTTATTTCGGGATGCGGAAAGTGGAAATAAAACAAGATGTTGATGGACATGAGAGAATCTTCCTTAACAATAATCCTTATTTTAATCTGGGTGTACTTGACCAGGGCTTCTGGCCCGATGGGTTACATACTGCACCGACAGATGAGGCTTTGGCTTTTGATATCAAAGCAATCAAGTCAATGGGTTTTAATACCATTCGTAAGCACATTAAGGTGGAACCGGCGAGATGGTACTATCATGCAGATAAACTGGGTATGTTGGTATGGCAGGATTTTGTTCAACCCAATCCGATGCTACCGGAAGGCGCAAAGGAAATTTTTGAAAAACAGGGAGCTGAGATGATGGAGCAATTGCAAAATCATCCCTCTATTACTACCTGGGTTTTGTTCAATGAAAAATGGGGAAGTTATGATCAGCAACGCTTAACAGAATGGATTAAAAAGAACGATCCAACAAGACTAGTGAATGGTCATTCAGGAGAGATATTGTATGTGAATGAAAAACTGCGCAGTCCTTCACCCAATGCCTATGTGTCTTCTGATATTACCGATATACATTCTTATCCTGATCCTATGAATTCAATGGCAATGCCCGGTAAAGCAAGAGTG
>CAMLEX010000477.1 GCA_946479055.1 uncultured Bacteroidota bacterium
CAATTATGTCGGCAGATGGCGTGCAGGAATTTGCCAAAGATATAAATGGTTCAAGAGATTTTATTCCTATTGCTATTCCATCGTTGAACCGGGGAATCTATTTTATTACTTTTTACGGCAATGGTTGGAAAAGCACAAGCCGATTTTTTTACCAGTCATAAAAATAAAAGAAAGAAATTTTAGAATCAATGGCTTCCGGATTAGCAGGGAAACTATTCCTCTAATTGAGTACACCTATTCATGAAATTATTCTTATTACAGAAAATCATGTTTTTTACATTTGAGATATCCGGTTTCTTCCTCCGGCATACACCAGTTTAAAAATTTACCGGTCTTATTGTTCTGTGCATTATCTACTGATTCAGTTAAAGAAGTGTTGCGTAACGATAATTTACCGCCTCGATTTAACAAGCTAAAGGATCTACGCTGAAATGTCGTTTTCCTGAATCGCCTGCCTTTATTTTGCATCCGATCAGAGGGCAATTGCTTTTTTACTAGCATAGCCCCAACAAGCCACAAAATATATGCCTTTTACCTCCGGCCAAACCCATTCATAGTAATGGTATAGTCCTTGCAAACGTTGATTGACTTAATCAATTCTCCTTATGAGTATAGCTTTTCCAATTGTGCCCTGGGGCAATGGCACCAATATATATGAAGTAAATATCCGTCAATACACACATGAGGGAACACTTCACGCATTTACCGGGCACATTCCCCGGCTGCATGTTATGGGAGTGGATATACTCTGGCTAATGCCTATCACTCCTATCAGTGTTGAAAAAAGACAGGGAACTTTTGGAAGCTATTATGCCGCCAGTTCGTATACCGATATTGACCCGGCGTATGGAACCATTGATGATTTCAGAACGCTTATTAAAACGGCTCATGATTTTGGAATGAAGGTGATCATAGATTGGGTAGCCAACCATACAGGCTATGATCATCAATGGACGGTTAAATATCCCGGTTGGTACCGCAAGAATGAAGAGGGACAATTTACCGGTCTGTATGGATGGATAGATGTAATAGATCTGAACTATGAAATACCGGATATGCGGATGGAGATGATACAGTCCATGAAATATTGGATAAAAGAATTTGATATTGATGGCTTCCGGTGTGATATGGCACGTACCGTTCCTATTGATTTCTGGATAGAAGCCCGCGGTGAATGTGATGCCATCAAACCGTTGTTCTGGCTTGCAGAATGCGAGATCCTGGAATATCATGAAGCATTTGATGTTACCTATGGCTGGGAAGCTATACGAGCTATGGATAAATACATGCAAGGAGAAAAAACATTAGCTGAAATAATTCCTATACTTAACGCCTATTCCCGGTATCCGATTGGATCAAAAAAATTACTCTATACTTCTAATCATGATGAAAACTCTGATGCGGGAACTGAATATGAAAAATATGGGATCGCGGCAAAAGCAATGGCGGTATTTAGTTGTACCTGGCCCGGCATTCCATTAATCTATTCAGGCCAGGAAAAACCGAACACCAAACGTCTTGCTTTTTTTGAAAAGGACTTTATTGATTGGGAAGGTGAAGTGGAGTTAAAGGATTTTTATAAAACCTTGCTTTGTATCCGCAAGAAAAATAAAGCTCTGCAAGAAAGTGCATCCGTTTTGATACTTGATTCTCACCATCCCGATGTATTGGTCTACCTCTGTCGCCGTCAGCAGGATAAAGTGCTTGTATTATTGAATTTTTCAAAAGAAGTATCAAGCTTTTATATTGATCATCCGGCTATAGCAGGCCATTACCTTGATTTATTCACAGGTGAAAAAACAGAAGTAACCCGGAAACAACGCTATAGTTTTAAGGGAGGTCAATATGCTGTGTATCATTTAACGATGGCGGTATAAGTATCACCTTTTTGGCATTCAACGCTGCCCGGTTTTACATCGCCTTGTTTTTGTATTGCTACCGATAGCTGTTTGTTTTTTATGGGGTCTTTTTTTTAATTCAGATCGCCTGCTGATAATTGTAGTTGGTATTATGAGCTCAGCAGGATTGGCCTTTATTGATTTTTATATACTACAAACGAAATCATAAAATGGATCTACCAGGTAGATGGGTATTTACAATTACAGTTTTGCTTATATGGGTAATTTTATTAGTCCCTGATACAACGCTTAGAAAACTTTCCTAAAGATTTTTACAGAGTGATGCAATTTATTTCCCGGAACAAACCCCGCATCCCTTTTCTAAACTGATAGTGCATTAATTTTTCCTGGCCACTTTCCTGGCGGCCCTTAATTTCAGGTTATGATTTTCTTCCGCCTCATCCAGCGAATGTGAGGAATGAAGATCCATTTCTTTTTCTGCTCTATCTGCCAGCTTAATATAGAACTTCTTTAGCACATGTATCTCCTCCTCTGTCAGGTCTTCAATATCAATCAGACGGTTGCTGGCCTTTTCGTTGCTGGCAATCAATTCATTTAACTTCAGCTGTATTGCCGCAGTATCTTTATTTTGGGATTGCTGAATGATAAAGACCATTAAAAATGTAATAATAGTAGTACCTGTATTGATGACCAATTGCCAGGTATCCGAAAAATTAAACAATGGGCCGCTGATAGCCCATAAAATGATCACAATGAAGGCAGAAATAGAAACGGCTGGACTGCCAGCTTTGTGGGTTACCCATCCTGCTATTTTATTAAAAAAACGTGCCCGGTTCAATTTACTCTTTGGTATAAGATTTTTTTCCATGTTTAAAGTATTAGGGTTGATTCATGACTAAATTCTTTCAACATAAAGCCAGGTTATTCACCTGGCTTTACTCAACATTTACTCCGATATCTGAATCAAACTAACTACTCTTCCTCTTCAGATTCTCCTTCCCGCTCTGCTTCCCAGTTAATATCATTCTCAGCTATTTCTGAAAGCAAAGTATCGGTCTGTTTTTCTTCTTCAAGGGTAGTAGTTAAAATTTCGGCCACTTCATTCTGTCCCAGCGTAGTTGCCAAAGCCACCAGGGTTCCATACGCTGATATTTCATAATGTTCCACCTTTTGGGCAGACATAATAATACCTGCATCCCGGGTCATACTGCCGCCTTCTGTTTCTTCTAACACGGTTTGTCCTTCTTTAAGCAATCCTTCCATTCCGTCGCATTTTTTAGCCTGTACTTTTTTTCCCATCATTTCAAAAACATGTTCCAAACGGGCAACATGTTCCTCGGTCTGAGCAGTGTGCTCATCAATAGCATCCTTTAATTGTTGTGTAGTAGCCGCTTTTTGCATTTTAGGCAACTCTTTGACCAGGTGTTTCTCAGCCCAATAAATATCTTTTAATGAATCGGTAAAAAGTTTTTCCAATTGGGCTGAAGATCCGTTAGAGCTTCTGGCTTTTCCGGCCGGCGCTTTTTTTGTTCTTGTGTTTGGCATAGTATCGTTTTTTTGATGTTAAAAAATGTTACGTGCATGGGAAGGGCGTCAAAGTATATGCCAGTATGTAACCAGCTACCCAAACGGCTTTTAAAAAAATCTGGGGAGTTTATTGCTCAAAAAATCATATCCTTTTCCGGGGGGATTATAAGGCCCGCCTGTTACTTCTGCCTGCTATTTTTTTATGCTTCTGAAACAATGGCATATAATATGAACAGTAAGTTTAAATGGGTTAACAATGACCGAAACCAATTGGGGAATAATAGGGCCGGGAAATATCGCTCATGAATTTGCAAGGGATCTGAGATTGATCCCGGTTGCTCAACATATCGCAGCGGTGATGGGTCATCATACAGAAAGCGTCAATAAATTTGCACGGGAATTTAATGTGCCGGATACTTATACAGATTTCAATGTCTTTATTGAAAATAAAAATATAGACGCTGTTTATATTGCTACTCCTCATCCCCAGCATTTTGAGCAGGCATTATTTTGTCTTACCAAAAATATTTCTGTTCTCTGTGAAAAACCAATGACCATTAATGCGGATCAATCGCTAAAACTGATCTCCGCAGCACAGAAACATAAAACATTTCTCATGGAAGGAATGTGGATACGTTTTTTGCCAAGCATTCAACAGCTATTATCGCTTATCCACCAGGGACGGATTGGTAAAGTAATTTCAATAAGAGCTTCCATGTGTTATAAAGCTCCTGATGATCCCCACAGCCGGTATTTTGATCCTGCACAGGGCGGCGGTTCTTTATTGGACCTTGGCATCTATCCTGTTTTTCTTGCTTATCTTTTAATGGGTAAACCCGATACCATAAAAGCCATTGGCACTTTATCAACGGGAGGTATTGATGAAGATTGTTCGGTACTCTTTCATTATAAATCGGGACAACATGCGGTATTAGAATCCTCGCTGGTATCCCAAACAGATCTTCCAGCAGAAATAACCGGAGAAAAAGGAACAATAAAGATCCTTGATCCCTGGTATGAAAAATCTAAGGGCATCGAATTGCACGAATATGGTGAAGGCAAAATCATTTATCCCTGTCAATGGGAAGGACACGGATTGCAATATGAAATACAGGAAGTGCTGAATTGCATTCAACAAAATAAAATAGAAAGCGATAAACTATCTCATGCATTCAGCCTGGAGATGATAGAAATAATGGATGAGATAAGAAGCCAGATACATGTCATTTATGATATGTACGAATAAAATATGCCTCATAAAAAACTATCCGCCTATTTTATACCAACAGCAGTAGAATCTTTCTGTATCATCTAATTGACAG
>CAMLEX010000478.1 GCA_946479055.1 uncultured Bacteroidota bacterium
TTTTCACATTCTCTCCTTATTCATATTTCTTCAAAATTTCATCCAGCATCTCCTCTGTCACATCCTGGTGCAAATCTTCATTGATCATCAATGCCGGAGCATGATCGCAACAACCAAGGCAGCAATTGGGCAATAAGGTGAACCGCTGATCTATCGTTGTTTCTCCAAACTTTATTTTCAATTTCTGTAGCAAAGCTTCCTGCAGTTTTTTATAACCCATTACATAACACGAAATGCTATCACATAACAAAATCACATGCCGGCCCACAGGCTTACGAAAAATGAGATTATAAAATGTGGCCACACTATCTACTTCTGCCGGGCTCATCTCCAGGTGACCGGCAATTGCTTCCACACTTTCATCACTGATCCAGCCACGGTGTTGCTGAACAATCTTCAATGCTTCAATGACAGCTGCTTTCTTATAAGGCACCAATTGTATCTCATGATTGATAGCTTGTATTTCTTGTTCTGATAGCATCACACTTGATCCTTCTCCCTGCGGAGAGGAAGGCCATGTTGTTGAATTACTATGTTGCCTTTGATCAGACATACCGCTTTAATAATTACTATTCATCATTGCTCAGTAGAATTGTTGTCGTACAAGAGTGCGACGCAACAACAGTCTCATAGTAGTACAGGTGATAGGTACATAATATTCTTCACTTTTCAATATCAAAACCCACCCCAGTCGTTTCAATTTTATAGTTTCCTAAATCCGCCCCTCCAAGGAGGGGAAGCTTTCTTAATTCACACATTTTCTCATTTTGTCTTTTATTCTTTATTCATCAATCAACTTCCGAATAAAAAGTTTCCTCGCCAAGCAGGCCTTTGTGAGCACGGCATTTTCACATTTTCATCCCGATAACTATCGGGACATATTTTCACATTCTCTACCTGTCAATATCCGCCAACACATAATCCACACTACCCAATATCGCTAAAAGATCAGCTACCGTGTATCCCTTGCTGATATAGGGCACCATCTGCATGTGTGGAAACGACGGGGCACGGATGCGGACACGATATGCTGCCGTATTTCCGTCGCTTATCAAATAATAACTGTTGGCTCCTTTGGTAGCTTCAATACAACTCATCGCTTCACCGGCAGGTATCACTGGTCCCCAACTCACATTCAGAAAATGGGTGATCAGTGTTTCAATATCCTGCATCGTGTGCTTTTTAATTGGTGGTGTAGTGAGCGGATGATCGGCTTTATAATTTCCTTCCGGCATATTGTTGAGGCATTGTTCTACAATACGAAGGCTTTGCCACATTTCTTCTACCCGCACCAGGGAACGATCGAAACAATCACCATTTTGTGCAACAGGAATATCGAAGTCAAACATTTCATAACCGGAGTACGGTTGCTTTTTGCGAAAATCCCATTCAAAACCGCAGGCCCGCAAACCGGGACCAGTAACGCCCCATTCAAATGCTTCTTCCAGGGTATAAATGCCAATACCCTTTGTACGGGCTTTGAACAGGCTGTTGCGGATTACCATATTATTATACTCGCGAAGTTGTTTGGGAAAATAATTTACAAAATCCCGGACCAGCTGATCCCAGCCTTTTGGCAGATCCTGCGCTACACCTCCAATGCGAAACCAGTTGGGGTGCATGCGTCCCCCACAGATTGCTTCGATGATATCAAAAATTTTTTCCCGGTCGGTAAACATGTAAAACACAGGAGACAACTGCCCCAGGTCCTGTGCAAATGTGCCAAACCAAACCAGGTGACTGTTGATACGGAATAACTCACACAACATCACTCTAATCACTTTTACCCGGTCAGGAACTTCAATGCCCGCCAGCTTCTCTACTGCCAACAAATAAGCAAGGTTGTTCATGACGCCACCCAGGTAATCTACCCGGTCGGTATAAGGAATATAAGTGTGCCAACTTTGCCGCTCTCCCATCTTTTCAGCTCCCCGGTGATGAAATCCGATCTCCGGCACAGCATCTACTATATCCTCACCATCCAGTTGCAATATGATGCGCAGTACTCCATGCGTGCCGGGATGCTGGGGCCCGATATTCAGAAACATAAAATCAGCGTCGTCACTATGTTGTTTCATTCCCCATTCTTCAGGTTTAAATCTCAACGCCTCCTGTTCACGATCTTGTTTCTCATCCCACAATTGATAAGGCCCCATTTCTGTGGCTCTTGCAGGATGTTCTTTACGAAGAGGGTGTCCCTCCCATGTGAGTGGCATCAGGATGCGTTGCAAATGCGGATGACCGCTGAAGCGGATACCAAACATATCATATACTTCACGTTCATACCAGTTAGCATTTTTAAATAGGGAAGTAATGGATGGCAGCGATGGATATTCACCTTGCAGTGCACATTTCAAACGAATAAAATGATTTCGGGTAAAAGAAAAAAGATGATAGACTATTGTAAAGTCTGAGGCAGGCATTTCTTCTTTCTTCGCCCGGTCACGTTCATCGATGCCGCATAAATCATAGAGCATAACAAATGGCTGATCAATACTTGATTTGAGGTATTGAATAATGTCTATTAATTTTTCCTGCGGGAGCCACAAAGTGAGGATACCATCAACGGTGTGTTGTTGTGAGAATGTTTCAACGCCGAAGCGTTGTTGCAAGTGCTGGAATAATATGTTGGTAGCATCCCGCATATCCTGCGTATCATAAAACCAAAGTCGTAATCGTGAGTGGTCAATAGCGAATAAGAAACTTCGGGTAGGAATCATCGCCATTAAACCGTTCAGTCATTAATCAAAGTCGTTGAGTTTCTAAGCCATTTTCACATTTGTATTAGCCACATCAGCATACCAACACGTTATTCCATTATAATACCATCGCATTTTTATATTTCATCTATCGGCCTGAAATCCACCATACCCATTCTCTCTTCTCTTTTACGATCTTTCATTGACGTAAGTTGTGGTTTGATAACGCCCTGCTCACCGATAACCCAGCTTAACGGACGTTTTTCTTTTCCTACTGCTTCGCCCAACAGTATCAGACCCTGCATAAAAGCATCGGGCCGCGGCGGGCAGCCAGGCACATACACATCAACCGGTAAAAATTTATCAACACCCTGCACTACACTATAGATATCATACATGCCTCCGCTATTGGCACAACTACCCATTGAAATTACCCAACGTGGTTCCATCATTTGTTCGTGCAGCCGTTTGATGATAGGAACCATTTTTATAAACACGGTTCCGGCAATCACCATTACATCTGCTTCACGTGGTGTACCGCGGATCACTTCAGCACCAAACCGGGCCACATCATATTTACTGGTAATACTGGTAGCCATTTCTACAAAACAACAGCTTAAACCAAAATGAAATGGCCACATGGAATTTCTACGACCCCAGGCTAATAAATCCTGCATCCGGGTGAGCATAATGCTTTTGCTGACCGCATCTTCCATGCTGCCTGTACCGGCAGTATTACCGGTAGCATCTTCGGGTTTGCTAAGCCACCATTTCATTGTATTGGTCCATTTAAAAAATTATCAAGTCTCCAATTTTTAACATACTGTCTTTTACATTTTCACATTTGCATATTTTCACATTTTCACATTTTTCTTTTTATACGCTTTCAATATTTTCTTTGCGTTTGGTCCCACATCTAATGCTCCAATCCCCCACTCATATATTAATACTACTACTAACTGTCCTATAAATATCGCGGCACCGAAATAGCCCGGCCAGCCTAATTCATAAAACCCTAATGCCCATAACATAATAAATACCGCTTCTACATCAAAAATCACGAATAACATAGCTACGAGGTAAAACTGCGCGGAGAATCTCAATCGTGCAGAACCTGCCTGTAATATTCCACCTTCATAAGGTTCGCCGGTTGCCCGGTCCTTATGATGTTGTCCCAGTATATAAGATAATGAAAGAATAACTGTAAGTAATACAACCACCAGTGCTGTGTACAACAGCAAAGGCCACAAGGGAATACTAAGAATGTTGTTTCCCGGCATCATAATAACACTGTTTCATTATTGACTAAACACAGATACAACCTGTTTCTTTTCACAACAATACATACATGTTGTAAAAACATTCAATAACTACCAACTATAGCTAAGAGAACAAGCAGCCTGCTATAACCAGCGTTTAACTGACGATATAATGCTCCAGGTTTTCTATTATGAAATCCTTTTCATGGATGATATATTTTACTACATCACCAATGGAGATAATACCAACCAGTTGATCATTATCGAGTACGGGTAAATGTCGGATGAATTTGCTGCTCATTAATTGCATACATGCCTCAATAGTGGAGTCGGGTGTAACAAACAAGGGACGTTCAGTCATAATATCCTTTACATGTGTTTCTCTTGAAGAACGTCCTTTGAGGATTACTTTGCGGGCATAATCACGTTCGGTAAAAATGCCAATTAACTTTCCGTTTTCTACTACAACAAGGGAACCCAGGTTATTATTTTCAAGTTCTTCGAGTGCTTCGTACACAGAACTTTCCGGGCTTACAGTATACACTGCATTACCCTTGGTTTGCAGAATATTTCTTACAGTGCCCATATCATATGGCTTTAGAGCACTATTAAGTTACTACATTTTTTTATTAAAATTAAAAAATGAAAAATATTTTCCGGGTTTGTCAGACTGCGGGTCGTATGCAAAGCGTCATGCTAACAGAATAGTTAAAAAAGCTATTAAGTGTTTGGGGTGTTTTATTAAATT
>CAMLEX010000479.1 GCA_946479055.1 uncultured Bacteroidota bacterium
TGTGGATAAATCATTGCAATGTATCAAATAGTAATAAATTTAAATATGATGAAAGCTTTATATTTCTCCTGAAAAATCTAGTGAATTAGTTCTTACATTATGAATAGGTTAGGTACAATTTTTTATTTTTTGGGATTTAATATCACTCAACTTTTGCTACAAAATACACATCGTTTTTGGATTGACCGGGAGCAGAACACAAAGGCGGTATTAATCAGAATCAGTTTCATCTGTATATTTTTTATTTGATTTTGGCCAGATGGAACTTACCATGATAAAAATTTTCATTCCCCTGTGTGATATAATGAAAATTTTTATCATGGACGTTTCATGTGATCAATGAATAAATTATCGGGCTGTAGAAACTACCATAAAGTAGTATTGTCAGGTATTATGGAATAATCTTAATTTGCTTTCTTAAAAATTAATTACGTCAAATTAAAAATTGAGCACTATGATTAAGATGCAAGTTATCGGCCGCCTCGGCAAAGACTGTGTGGTAAACACAGTGAATGGTAAAAATGTTATCAATTTTACCGTAGCCCATTCAGAAAAATATCGTGACAGCCAGGGCACAAACCAGGAGAAAACTATCTGGGTTGATTGCGCTTACTGGACCGACCGTACCGCTGTTTCTCCTTATTTGGTAAAAGGTACACAAGTATTTGTAGAAGGATCTCCTGAAGTAAGAACTTTTACACGCCAGGATGGAACGGCAGGTGCGTCATTATCTCTTCGTGTACGTGAAGTACAATTATTGGGTGGAAAGAGTGATAGTGCTGGTAGCAGCACTCCGTCATACAGCGGCGCTTCTTCATCCGGTTCTTCTTCCGGCCATGTTCCTTCAGCCAATGATATCACGGAGCCGATTGATGATCTTCCTTTTTAACTTATCAGTTTGATAATTGAGATAATGCCTTGTAGAAATACAGGGCATTTTTTATTAAACAATATTTCTGAGCACATGAATTTTTTAATGTGATCTTATTGCAATTAAAGAATTTTCAAGTCCCTGGTTTCTGTGTTGGCAAGCCTGCTTCACGAGGGGAGGTTTAATGGGGGCCGCTTATCTTTGCGCCATGTCAGAACAAAATTTTTCTTATCAGCAATTATACAATTTTACAAAAGCTGTTTTCCAAAAGATCGGATGTAGTGATGAACATGCAGATACTGCAACTCAATCCTTATTATCCGCTGATCTGCGGGGTGTTGATTCGCATGGCGTAGCAAGGCTTAGTGGTTATGTACGCCTATGGAAAATGAAGCGGGTAAATGCAACTCCGGCTATTAAAGTCATTCATGAAACAGCTTCTACAGCTGTAGTGGATGGTGACAGTGGTCTGGGTTTGGTAGTAGCTCCTTTTGCGATGCAGATCGCTATTGAAAAAGCAAAACAGGTGGGCACGGGTTGGGTAAGTGTACAGAACAGTAATCATTTTGGTATTGCAGCACATCATGCAATGATGGCTTTACAGTATGATATGATGGGTATAGCCATGACTAATGCCAGCCCGTTGGTAGCGCCAACTTTTTCTATTGATAAAATGCTGGGCACTAATCCGATTTGCGTAGTAGCTCCTGCTGGTAATGAACCTGCATTTGTGGCTGATCTGGCAACTACTACTGCTGCGAATGGTAAGCTGGAAATTTTGCAACGAAAAAATTTGCAAACTCCCGATGGATGGGTACAGGATAAAGATGGTAATCCTTCTCATGATCCTCATGAGTTAAAAAAAGGAGGGGCCTTATTACCGTTGGGTGGCGATCGTGAACATGGTAGTCATAAAGGATATGCGCTGGGTGCTGTGGTCGATATTTTTTCTGCTTTATTAAGTGGCGCCAATTATGCGCCATGGGTTCCACCGTTTCCGGCTTATGTGCCCATGCCCACCCAACAACCGGGAAAAGGCATCGGTCATTTTTTGGGTGCCATGCGGATCGATGCATTTCGTCCTGCGGATGATTTTAAAAAACATATGGATAATTGGATACAGGGATTTCGTTCCTGCAAAACAATTCCGGGTGAAGAAAAAGTGTTGGTTCCTGGTGATCCGGAAAGAGAGATGCATGCTGAAAGAATGCAGCATGGTATTTCATTATTAGATTCTGTAGTAAAAGATTTGAAAGAAGTGGGGGATAAATTCGGTGTTGAATTGTAGCACACAGATGACACGGCTTGTCCCGCCCAGGCGGGAGATTAAACTGATTTTTACAGATTTTTTTAATAAATAGAAATGGCAATTAAAAAAAATAATCTTGAAAAACAGATTTAATAAGGGGTTATCCTGCTTTTATTCTGCAAACAGAATAAACATCCGTTATTATCCGAGATGTGGGTACACAGTAGTCCATCGGCGGGATGGAGCCATTACAACAGACATCGACAGGGTGGGTTTGTTGATACTTCGACTCTTCGACAAGCTCAGAGCTCAGCAAAGAACAGAACGATGAAGGGAGCGTCGCAACCAAAGCTGAAAAACGAACGGGACGCTGGCAACATAATTTCATATTCCTGTTAAATCTTACCTGATTGACGGCTATCTTTGCAGCCTCAAATTTTAAATCAAAAAAAATCAAGGGAGGGGGGAACAAAATGAAATAAACTATAAAATTTTCAAGCTATCTTATAAATCAGCGATGGAAATTTTATAGCGAATTACATATAACCTCCAAAAATAAAAATGACTATATGAAAGTAATGAAGTTTGGCGGCACCAGTGTGGGCAAACCGGAACGTATGCACCAGATCGTTTCGTTGGTGACAAAAGAATCAGAACCAACAATTGTTGTTTTATCAGCCTTATCAGGTACTACTAATGCACTGGTAGAAATTGGCGCTAACATTGCCAAAGGTGATCGTAATGCGGCAAAACAATCAATTGATAAACTGGAAGCGCATTATCAGGATTTTATTACAGACCTCCTGAAGAAACCGGAGACTTTTGCCAAAGCAAAAAATATCCTGTCAGAACATTTTGAATTTCTGAATATCATTTTAAAAATTTCTTTCAGCGAAGCGTTGAGTAAAGATATACTGGCCCAGGGTGAATTACTTTCTACTAAATTATTCTGTACTTACCTGGAAGAGCAGGGTATTGATCATGCTTTATTACCGGCTCTTGAGTTCATGACCATTGACAGTTATGATGAACCGCAGATTGGCAGTATCAAAATAAGATTAACTCAATTGCTGCAACATCATAAGGATAAAAAGTTTTTTGTAACGCAGGGTTATATCTGCCGCAATGCAAGAGGTGAAGTGGATAACCTGAAAAGAGGAGGAAGTGATTACAGTGCATCACTGATAGCTGCTGCTATTAGTGCAACAGTTTGTGAAATCTGGACGGACATAGATGGAATGCACAATAACGATCCCAGAGTAGTGAAGAAAACAGTGCCTGTAGAACAATTAAGTTTTGATGAAGCAGCAGAGCTTGCTTATTTCGGAGCCAAAATTTTACATCCAGCTTCTATCTGGCCTGCACAAATGTATAAGATACCGGTTAAGTTGCTGAATACGATGCAGCCTTCTGCAAGAGGAACACTGATCACACAGGAAGCAGGTAGCGTAGGAGTAAAAGCTGTTGCTGCTAAAGATAATATTATCGCTATCCGTATCAAGAGCAGCCGCATGTTACTGGCGTATGGTTTTCTGCGGAAGATATTTGAAGTGTTTGAGAAATACCGCACGCCGATTGATATGATCACTACATCTGAAGTAGCTGTTTCATTGACAATTGATAGTCCTGTTTTTTTAAAAGAAATACTGAAAGAACTGGAACCATTCGGAACAACAGAGGTTGACCACAACCATGTTATCATTTCCGTAGTTGGTAACGAAATATCTCAAACAACGGATATTGTAAAAAAATTATTTGGATCTATTGTGAATATACCGGTGCGTATGGTATCTTATGGGGGAAGCCCTCATAATATTTCGTTGCTGATAGCTGGTGAATATAAAACACAGATCTTGCAGCAATTGAACAAGGGGATGTTTGGATTGGAATAGTTAAGAATGCTTAATAGCAACTGATAATTATTTTTGATTGTATATTGCCGGCATGATAAAAATGCCGGCAATTTTATTTATTCTCCTTCTTACCTTTTTGTCAGTTTCTTCCCAACGAACCGTAAAAGGTATGGTAGTTAACAATTCAAATGGGGAGCCGCTGGTGGGGAGTAGTGTTTTTATCAGTAATACATCTAAAGGAACAGTTTCAGATAAACAGGGTTATTTTGAACTAAATGATATACCCGTGGGAAAGCACGACCTGGTTGTTTCTTCTATCGGCTATGAAACAAATGCCTTTAGCTTTAGTACGGAACAACTTCCCCTGCAACTAAAGATAGAGATGGAAGTAAAAGTCAGAGAGCTGCCAAATGTAACCGTAGAGCTATCGGTAGAGGAAGGCTGGGATAAATGGTGGAAATTGTTTACTGATAATTTTATTGGCAGCACTCCTAATGCATTGCAGTGTAAAATAAAAAATCAGGATGCTATACATTTCAGGTATTATAAAAAATCGAATCGTCTTACGGCCTGGTCTGATGAACCTGTTATCCTTGAAAATAAAGCACTGGGATATAAGATCAGTTACCAACTGGAAGATTTTGAAGTAAATTTTAAAAGCGGTAGTACTGCGTTTGCAGGGTATCCATTTTTTGAAGAGATGAGTAAGGACCGGAAAAAA
>CAMLEX010000480.1 GCA_946479055.1 uncultured Bacteroidota bacterium
GGCAATTAAAGGTGACGTTTACGTGCAGATGGTTGGCCCAAGGGATTATAGTGGCCCTGTATATGCGAACGGCTGGGGCTTTAACCCGATTACGCTTCAGTTATTATCGGCATTTAATACACCCTATTATGGCGGCAGTAGTAAAGACCCAAGATATGGTTATACCATATTGAACCTGGACAGCCTTGCTAGCGCACAAAATACAACCTATGGCGCAAGCTACCAGAACACGGGTTATTTTATCTTAAAATATGCGCCTCTTAACAAGTATAAAGCAAGTGGCAACATTGATCTTAACTGGCCGAATAACTACATCGAGATCCGCCTGGCCGATACTTACCTGATGGAAGCTGAGGCTTTATTACAAGGCGGCGGTGATGCTGTAAGAGCTGCAGCCTTATTAAACGCAGTGCGGGCCCGTGTTGGCTTAGCACCTGTAGCGGCAACGATGGCTAATATTAAAGCCGAGCGTCGTTTAGAACTTGCTACCGAAGGCCACCGTTGGTATGACCTTATAAGATGGGGCGATGCCGCATCGGCACTTGCCTTTAAAGGTTTCACAGCAGGTAAAAATGAACTTTTGCCTATTCCTCTTTCCGAACTTGCCAATACAAAGCTTGTTCAGAATCCTGGTTATCCTCAATAGCGGTTAATTATGATTGGTTGAAAACTGCCGGTAAAACCGGCAGTTTTTTATGAAGAACAATTATCATACAAAAGGGCATGTCGTATAAACAACGTATATCATGACACTTACACTTAACTGGTACAGTACAAATAAAAAAACATTACTCGTATTTGATTATGTTCGGTTCGGTATACTGCCGAAGTTTTTTATGGTTTTCGCAGGTGCGCTTTTTTTTGTTAGTGCGGTATACGGACAACCTTATCACTCTACCCATGTAGAGAACAGCATAGTAAAACAGAATAGCTACATAGGCATGGTTGCCGACACCACCCATCCGCCTTTATTCAATGATGCAAAAATTAATTTACCTCATCCAATATGGAGTGCTAGACAAGATGTAATAAACTGCTACTGGAAAACATGGGACATAGCATTCTCAAACCTGAAGCCGGTAACTAAGGGCAACGGTTTTGTTTCACCCTATATTGATCCTGCTTTCAATGGCAATATTTTTATGTGGGATTGCAGTTTGATGACCATGTTTGGTAAATATGGAATAAGGGCATTTAATTTTCAGCATACACTGAACAACTTTTATGCGAAACAGCATGTTGACGGATTTATTTGCAGGGAGATAAGAGAGAGCAATGGCACAGATTGTTTTGAAAGGTTTGACCCTTCCAGTACAGGACCTAATATTATGCCGTGGTCGGAATGGGAATATTTTCTGAATTTCAACGATACGGCAAGGCTGGCAAAAATTTTTCCTGCACTGTTGTCCTATTATCAGTGGTATAATACGTACCGCACATGGCCCGACGGTACGTATTACTCCAGTGGATGGGGCTGTGGCATGGATAACCAACCCCGTATGCCTGCAAAATATAATCCCGCATGGAGCCATGGACACATGTCCTGGATTGATGTGTCATTACAGGAAATATTTGCCGGTACCATTTTGATAGCCATGGCTGAGGTTCTTAACCGAACAAATGATGTAACGGAGATAGCACATGAAATTTCAGCATTGAAAGGAGTTATAAATAATTCAATGTGGGATGAGAGCAAAAGCTTCTATTTCGACAGATGGCAAAATGGTACACTGTCAGGTGTTAAAAGCATTGCTGCTTACTGGGCTTTACTTGCGAGAGCTGTTCCCGCCGACAAGAGCGATAAATTTATAAAGCATCTTGAAGAACCCATAGAATTTGCACGTATGCACCGGGTTCCCACCCTTTCAGCCGATGACCCTGCTTTTGATTCAGATGGAGGGTATTGGAGAGGAGCCGTATGGGCCCCAACTACCTACATGGTCTTAAGAGGACTTACAAACTACGGGAAAGACTCACTGGCACATGAGATCGCTTTAAATCATCTGGATAACGTAGTAAAAGTTTATAATCAAACAGGCACCCTTTGGGAAAATTATGCTCCCGACAAAGTACAGGGAAACGACCGTAACAATTTTGTAGGATGGACGGGATTGGTTCCTATCAACATCCTGTTTGAATATATATATGGTATTCGGGCCAATGTACCTGACAATACCCTCTTAATTGATGTTCGCTTAACAGATGAATACGGAATTAAACATTACCCTTACGGGAAAAACGGGCTATTGGATATTGTTTGTAAAAAAAGATCAAAAACTACTGAAAAGCCATCGGTTTCTATTCAATCCAATGTGCCTTTAAAGATTATTGTGCGTTGGGGAAATGGCGAGTTGATGAAAGAAATTAAACCGGGCACAACAAAGTTATAAGTCAGTATACTAATTACTGGATGTAGATAAGAAAAAATACATTTTTAGTCCGGGTAATAATAAGTATAAAAATAAAAATGATGAGTAAGCAGAGTTTAAAAACAATTATCGCTGTGCTGATAATTATAATGTGCATTAGTAAGCCGGCAACAGTAAATGCACAAATGGCATTAACTGAATCCGAACTGAATAAAAAGATAAATGCTTTAATCAACCAGATGACGCTGGAAGAAAAAATAAAAATGTTGCATGGCAACTCTTCTTTTACTTCGGCTGGTGTGCCACGATTGGGTATTCCTGAATTGGTAATGTCTGATGGCCCTCATGGCGTACGTGCAGAGCATGGCCGTGGTTGGGACGAAGTGAAAAATGTAAATGATTCAGGTACTTATTTACCGGTAGGTATTGCATTAGCTTCCACCTGGAATCCTGTATTGGGATATGAGTACGGCAAAGTATTGGGCAGCGAAGCAAAATACCGGGGTAAAAATATTATCCTTGGTCCCGGTATAAATAGTATGCGTTCTCCACTCAATGGTAGAAATTTTGAGTACCAGAGCGAAGACCCTTTTTTAGTTTCAAAAATGCTGGTGGGGTATATTAAAGGTGTGCAAAGCCAGGGCGTATCAGCTTGTGTAAAACATTGGCTGGCTAATAACGAAGAAGTGGACAGGGGCACAGTAGATGTGCAAATGAGTGAGAGGGCATTACAGGAAATTTATTTACCGGGTTTTAAAGCTGCAGTAGTAGAAGCATCTGTAAACAGCATCATGGGGGCTTACAATAAATTCCGTGGACAGTTTTGTACACACAATGAGTATTTAAATAAAATACTAAAAAAGGACTGGGATTTCAAAGGCATCATGATAAGCGATTGGGGGGCGGTACACAGCACAACCGAGGCATTATTGTATGGTACAGATCTTGAAATGGGTACCGATCTTGCTTTAGGTACCAATAGCGTATCTCAAACAGCAGTAGGTAGTTTACCACTTCCTAAAACAGTGTACGATAGATTCTTTTTGGCCGATTCTGCATTATACATGGTGAAGACCGGAAAAATTCCGGTAGCTGTTATTGATGATAAAGTAAGGAGGATTTTACGGGTGATGTTTAAATCAAGTGTATTCAGTAAAAAATCACCCGGTGAATTTGGTTCACCTGCACATATTGCCATAGCAAAAAAAGTAGCGGAGGAGTCGATTGTACTATTAAAAAATGAAGGCAACATTTTACCCTTGAAAACTGCGAATATAAAATCAATAGCTGTAATAGGGGCTAATGCTAACAGAGAAAATTCCATGGGCGGAGGCAGCTCACAGGTAAGGGCATTGTATGAGGTAACTCCATTGCAGGGAATAAAAAATATTTCTCCATCTCTTGTCATCAATTATGCACAAGGATATGCCATAGAACGTAATGGTAAACCAACAGAAGCAATGATTAACGAAGCAGTTGCTGCTGCAAAAAAATCTGACGTGGCAATTGTTGTGGGAGGCTGGACGCATGGCTATAACTACAGCAATTGGAATGATAATGCCTACGATGCTGAAGGTACCGACAAGCCAGATATGAAAATGCCTTTTGGCCAGGATGAATTAATTAAAGCAGTGCTAAAAGCTAATCCTAACACTATTGTGGTTTTAGTTGGCGGCGGTCCGATCGATATGACACAATGGATTGACAACACCAAAGGAATTATCAGCGCATGGTATGGTGGTATGGAAGGCGGTAATGCATTGGCTGAAATAATTTTTGGCAAAATAAATCCGTCAGGAAAATTACCGGTCAGCTTTCCAAAAGTATTGGAAGATGTGCCTGCACATAAGTTCGGCGACTTTCCCGGCAAAAATGGTGTAGCTGTTTATAGGGAAGATATTTTTGTGGGTTATCGTTATTATGATACCTATAAAGTGGCACCACAGTTTGAGTTTGGATTTGGTTTGTCTTACACTCATTTTATTTACAAAAATTTAAAATTGGTAAAAGGGGTGAACGGTAGTGTTACTGCAACATTTACCATTACAAATACCGGTAAGATATATGGTGGTGAAGTGGCACAATTATATGTGCACAAAGAAAACGCTGCTGCTACAAGAGCTGATAAAGAATTAAAAGGATTTCAAAAAGTATTTCTGCAGCCCGGCGAAACTAAAACCATTTCTATTCAATTGAACAAAGATGCCTTTCAATATTTTGATGAAAAGAAAAGTGATTGGGTAATAGAAAAGGGAGGGTATTCGATCCAGGCAGGAAGTTCTTCAAGGCTTATCTATTTAAATAAGACTATAGCGTTG
>CAMLEX010000481.1 GCA_946479055.1 uncultured Bacteroidota bacterium
GAACTTTAACATACAGGACCTCTTAACGCATCGCAGCGGACTCGGATTAGGTGCTGGCGATTTGATGTTTTTTCCTGATGGTTCCAATTTTACCATGAAGGATGTTTTGACCAGCTTTCAATACTTTAAACCTGTTTCTGCTTTTCGCACCAAATATGATTATGACAATTTACTCTATATCGTGGCAGGGGAAGTAATTGCCAGAGCTAGCGGTATGACTTATGAAGCATTTGTCCAAAAACGAATCATTGAGCCTTTACAAATGAAAAATACATTTGTTGGCAGCTTGATGAAAGACAAAAGCAACCTGGCAACACCGCACTCATTAGTGTCCGGATCCATAAAAACAATTGAAGCTCAAAATGTGGGACTGGGTAGCCCTGCCGGCGGGATATTTTCGAATGTGGCGGATATGTCAAAATGGATGCTCGTTCAATTAAATAGAGGTAAGTATGGAACTGATTTAAAAACCTCATTATTCTCTTCGAAGAATCACAATGAAATGTGGCGCTTACATACTGTTTTAGAAACCAATCGGTTCCCAAGATACAATTCTCATTTTAACGGTTATGGTTTAGGCTGGTTCTTAAACGATTCGAAAGGAAATTTAAAAGTATCGCACAGTGGCGGTTTACCGGGAATGGTATCCGAAGTAACTATGTATCCGGATTTAAATTTGGGAATCGTCATATTAACCAATTCAGATGAGGGTGGCGCACTTTTTTCGGCGGTCTCAGGTACTATTGCTGACAGTTATTTAGGCCTGGACGATTATGGCTGGACGGATAAAATAGCAGGATGGATGCAATATCAAAAGAATATGAGCGATGTAGTAACAAAAAAGGTTTGGGAAAAAGTTGAATCAGTAAAAAACGTAAAAGTAAAAAACGACGACTTTATTGGAATATATGAAGACCGTTGGTTTGGAAAAATTGAAGTGTTTGAAAAGGAGAAAAATTTATGGTTCAAATCTTACCGCTCTCCAAAATTAAATGGTCCGATGGCTTTTTATAATGCAAATACATTTGCTATAAAATGGGAATATCAAGCTATGAATGCCGATGCATTGGCTATGTTTTCATTGGATGAAAAAGGCAAAGCACAATCAATCAAAATGAAAGGCATTTCGCCAAATATTGACTTTAGTTTTGATTTTCAAGATTTGGACTTAATAAGGAATGATGATTTTAAAGCTTATGAAGGATATTATAAGTTTCAATTTGAACCAGGAAAAGATGAGTATATAAAGATAATAACCAAAAATAACCACCTGGTTTTGATTGAAACATGGAATGGAGCGGAAATTACGTTTGAACAGAAGTCCGAATTGGAATTTTTTAATGAATCAAAAAATTACCCGCTCAAGTTTACTAAAACCAAAGAAGGTGCCATTACTCAAGTTCTTGTACACAATAAGGATTTATGGAAAAAAGCTAATGATTATAAGCCATAATTAAAGCAGCTATTAGAATGAGATCAGATCAAATAGTACACCTATATACTTTGCTATTAATGGTTGTTTTTGGCACTTACTGCAACGCACAAGTCAGAAACGACTTACCAAAGGAAAAGGTAAGTGAACCAATACTTATATCTGGAGGACAACCAAAACTTTCGTCCATTCAGGGTCTTCCTTAACTCTTCAAATTAAATAAGCAGTCCCGCCGGGGTTTGGCCCAAGCCAACCCCTGATAACTATCGTTTTAAAGAAATGCTCCAATGTGCGTCCCTTTCCAGCTCTTTTTACTCTGTCACGGGCATAGTGCCAGATGGCCTTTGATGATGGCTATAGCCTCGGCATATTACGAAGAAATAATCCACAATTTTGAAGAAGGCCTGTTAATGGAAGAATAACTAAACCTGATGGAGTTTATTTTGTTACCCTGATTATGCCGACAGGTAACTTGACATCATCAAACGTTAGCCAATAGAATAGAGTAGATGAATAATAACGCAAAATTTCCCTTTACAAAAAATAAAGCAACAATGAAAGCAGTTATCATAACATCTTACGGAGATCCATCAGTATTGCAGCTACAGGAAAAACCTCAACCCAAAATAAATGCTGATGAAGTATTGATACAGGTAAAAGCAGCAGGAGTAAATCGCCCGGACATTGCACAACGAAAAGGACACTATCCTGCTCCACCCGGAGCTCCGCAGGATATACCGGGACTGGAAGTGGCAGGTATTATTACAGAAATTGGAAATAACGTTACACAATGGAAAACCGGGGATAGGGTTTGCGCATTGGTTGCAGGAGGTGGGTATGCAGAATATGTGAATGTGATCGCCGGGCAATGTTTACCCATCCCGGATCATTTCAGTTTTGCAGAAGCTGCAGGGTTACCTGAAACTGTTTTCACTGTATGGGGCAATGTATTTCAAAGAGGCCGTTTACAACCGGGAGAAACACTGCTGATACATGGCGGTAGCAGTGGCATTGGCATTACTGCTATTCAACTGGCCAAAAATAAAAACGCCAAAGTAATTGTAACGGTAGGATCTGAAGAGAAAGGACAGGCATGTATTAAGCTAGGAGCTGACCGGTTTATTAATTATAAAACACAGGACTTTGAAAAAGAGCTGGCTGGCGAAGGAGTTGATATAATACTGGATATGGTTGGTGGCGATTATTTTGATAAGAACCTAAACATTATGCATCCCGAGGGCCGGTTGGTTTATATTAATTCGATGAAGGGAAATAAGGTCGAGCTGAATATTACGAAGATGATGCAGAAAAGAATTACGATAACAGGCAGCACACTCAGAAGCAGGGATGCGGCATTTAAAACTTCACTGGCGATAGATATTTATAAAAATGTATGGCCGATAATGGAAGAAGGTAGATTCAAACCTGTTGTATTCGCTACATTTCCATTGGCGGATGCGCATAAGGCGCATGCACTGATGGAGAGCAGTGATCATATTGGGAAAATAATCCTGGTGAACGAATAGGGGGCGTCATTTTTTCCAAAGCTTGTCATTAACCACCCGGTCGATTACCTGGTCCCGGTAGTTACGGCTTATGGGAATCCGAAAAGATTGAATAATTATTTCATTGTTTTCAATCGCCTCTATTTTTGGAATAGAAACAATATACGATTTATGTACCCGGATGAAGGATTGCTTATCCAGGTTTTGCTCAACGTTTTTCAGGTACAGCAGTGTAATATATTTTCCTTTCTGTGTAAAAATGGTAACATAATTCTGCATCGCTTCTATGTACAGGATATCATCGAAATAAATTCTTTCATACTTGTAATCGCATTTGATAAAAAAATAATTTTCAGTTGAATTAGTTTTCGCTAAATCATTAGAAGCCGACCTGGCCAGCAGATGGTGATAGTCTTTGGCTTTGCTGACCGCTTTGAAAAAGCGGTTAAATGTTATTGGCTTTACGAGATAATCCAATACATCTAATTGAAAGCCATCCAGTGCATAACTAGGATAAGCAGTGGTAATGATCACCATTGGCGGGTTCTGTGTCATCTTGAGAAACTCGATACCATTGATAACCGGCATTTGAATATCCAAAAAAATAAGATCTACTTCCTGTTCATCCAGCATCCGGGTAAGATCTACAGGGTTGTTACCTGTGCCTGTTAGCTGTAAAAAATCTATCTCCCGCACATAATTTGCAATACATTCCCTGGCTAATGGTTCATCATCTATGGCTACACATTTTAATGTCATACTAAAATATTTTCCAAAGGCGTTGCTTATGCCTGTTTTAAAATTAACCCAGCTTCCACTATCCGCATTGTTGGTAATTCTTCAATTTTTTGTGTATGCAAATTTAAGCGGAGCATTACCCGGAACTGTTCATCATCTTTTTCTATAACTAAATCATGGTCCTGGGGGTAAATCAAATCCAATCTTCGCTGTAAATTCTTCAATCCTATACCACTGTAATTAATGAATTCCTTGGAAGAATTATGTACGGCTGAAATGCTGTTTGAAATATTGAGGGTCACCTGGTGCTGGTTAAACCGTAGGTTCATCTTTATCCAATTCGGTGTATCTTTTTGCTTTGACACATGTTTGAAAGCATTCTCGATAAAAGGCATTAAAATAAAAGGCGCAATAACCAGGTTGCCGGAATGCCGTTCTTCAATTTGCATGGTCAGTTCAATATTATGCTCCTGTCTCAATTTTTCCAATTCAATATAATTTTCCAAATATGTCAGCTCCTTATCAAGCGGAATTTGGTTTTCATTGCATTCATATAACTGGTATCTGAGTAATTCTGAAAACTTGGCCAGCGAATCAGATGCCATATCCGGGTTTTTATGAATCAGTACGAATATCGAATTGATACTATTAAACAAAAAATGAGGATTGAACTGTGATTTAAGAAACTTTAATTCCGTTTCTAATTTTTCTTTCTCCAGCAATTTTTCCCTTTGTTTGGTTTGTATCCAGTTCTTGGTCAGCTTTACACTCATGGCCAGCGTCATACTGGCGGCAGTGGAAGGAAGAGAGGTGATCTGGAAAAAGTATAAATAATTACCAGGATCAATTCCATATAATTCCTGGAACGTCTTTCCCGACAACCAGGCACTTGCATAATAACCCGGAACAATCAATGCTGCGATGCAAACGGTGGTTGCTATAAGCAGGAATACATAAAGCACATAACGACCCTTTTCTAAAAATTTAGGAATGAGAAAATAGAGA
>CAMLEX010000482.1 GCA_946479055.1 uncultured Bacteroidota bacterium
CAGCAAGTTTACCATCCAAACCGCCGGTTAGTTTTGTATCAAATCCCTTTGCAAATGGATTACCGGGTTCTTTTTTATATTTATCTGCCTGTGCAATTACATAAGGTGCTAGCTCTACCTGTCTGTGCATTGGTATATTTTTTAAACCATGCAGTTCTCCAAACCTGCTAACCCATACACCAGAATTTTGTGGAATGTATTGCCAGGTAGATCGTTCTTCTTTGCGAAACAAACGTCGCATGACTTGAATTCCCCAGACCTTTTCAGACTCATTCCCATATCTTAACTGGCTGAGTGGAATCTTTACTTCAGCCGTCCATCCTTTATCGTCAACCTGGGTTTTAGCAAACCAGATGGGATTCCAACTAGCATCCCAGTTATTTCCATCATTAGAAACAAACTCATCGTTGCGAACACCGGAAACAGACAGTGTAAATGAAAATGCAGTCCGCAGATCATGATAACTATCAATATTTATTTCTACCCAATCGCCGGGAAATTCATCACGCCTGCCCATTCGTTTAATAATAGAGTCAGGTGCGAGGTCGTGGCATCTGTAAGCTATATAAAGAAATTTTTCATCGTAAAGAATTTTGAAATTAGTTTGTTGTGATGGCGGTTTCCCTTCATTGGGTTGCCACTGGGTAAAATCACCGCCCCATTCAACTGCATTCCATGCATCTTCTAAGGGTATACCATCAAGCGTAATGGTAGCATTCGAACGCTGGGTAGTGTATTTCTTTTTCACAATCAACGAATCTCCCGGGTTGCTTTGAGCAGCGAGAAAAAGAAAATTTAAAAGGGTTACCAATAAGCAGGGCTTTTCCATATACCAATTTTACTTATAGTTCTATAGATAATAGTCTTAAAGTTTAACAAGCGGTAATTTTCTCATTATATGCGGCCAAAATTCATTGGAACAAAGCATGCCACATTTTTATAATTCGAGGTGTCAGACAATGTAACTGACGAATTTTCCATGCTGCTGATAATATTTTCAGCATCAATCAAAAACAAAAAACGTTTTGTAAATTAAGTTTACAAAACGTTTTTATATTTCAATACACAACTAGTGCTATGTTAATCGTATTTTATCTAAGTTCCACAAAACTGCGGAGGCCACAAAGCATTCTTTAAATAAACTTAAGCACTTCTACTCCTATCGCTTCTGTTCCCAATATTTTATCAGCAGGAGTTTGTGCGTCGGCAATATCTCTTGTACGATAGCCTGCTTTCAACACTTTATCTACCGCATTGATAACAGCTTCTGATTCCGCTTTCATTCCAAATGAAATATCCAGCAACAAAGCGGCAGATAAAATGGAAGCTAAAGGATTGGCTACACCTTTACCGGTAATATCGTGTGCTGAACCGTGAATTGCTACATATACGCCGGTACCATCGCCAATAGAAGCAGACGCTAACATTCCCATAGAACCTGCAATCTGCGAGGCTTCATCGGTAAGAATATCGCCAAACAGGTTGGCTGTTACCACCACATCAAAACGGCGTGGGTCTTTTATCAGCAGCATAGCGGTTGCATCCACAAACTGGTGCTCTACTTCTACATCCGGATATTCTAACGCCACTTTTTGTACTACTTCTCTCCACAATCTTGATGTTTCTATTACATTGGCTTTATCAACGGAGCACAATTTCTTTTTCCTGGTTCTCGCGGCATCAAATGCTTTGCGGGCAATACGTTCTACTTCATAGCGGCTGTATTCAGCAACATCGTAGGCGGTATCGCCATTATTCTTGCGGCCTTTTTCGCCAAAATAAATATCTCCCGTCAACTCCCGGAAAAATAAAATATCCGCACCTTTTAATATTTCCGGCTTAATACTCGATGCTCCAAGTAATTCGTCAAATAATTTAATAGGGCGAAGATTGGCATACAATCCTAATTCCTTTCTCATCTTCAACAAACCTTGTTCGGGTCTCACTTTAGCAGAGGGGTCGTTATCATATTTCGGATGACCAACAGCGCCAAACAATACAGCATCCGATTTTCTCATCTTTTCCAATGATTCATCGGGCAATGGATTACCTGTTGCTTCAATAGCCACATGGCCGATCAATGCTTCATCATAAGTAAATGTGTGTCCAAACTTAGCAGCGATCTTATCCAATACTTTTTTACCAACTGCCGTTACTTCCTGTCCTATTCCATCTCCTGGAACGATTAAGATGTGTTTTGTTGCCATTTTAAAATTTATTGAGGAATGCTATATAAAGAATTATTGAGGCTGAATGGTATTCAGCATTTTCTGAGTTGCCTTAATGGCCGAAACAGTTTGGTCACTGTCCAACCCCCGTGTTTTGAATTCCCTGTTATTATAACTCCAGGTAATAATTGTTTCGCATAACGCATCGCTTTTTCCACCGGGTGGAATACGAACGGTATAATCAGTGAGCAAAGGAAGCTCTAATTTTTTTTGTTTATACACTTTTTTCAAAGCGTTCATAAAGGCATCGTATTGCCCATCGCCTTGTGCATGCTCTTCAAAAACTTCACCGTTTACACTAATCTTTAGCGTAACGGATGGATTTAAGTTTTTAGAATGGGTGAGTACATAATTTTCTATTCTTACTTTTTCATCTATAGCATTGCTGTCTAATATATCCGAAATGATGTAAGGCAGATCAGCCTGTGTTACCACTTCTTTTCTATCACCCAATTCAATGATACGCTGGGTAACTTTCTTTAAATCCCCATCAGAAAGTTGAATTCCCAGTTGCTGCAAATTATTTTCAATATTAGCCTTGCCGCTTGTTTTGCCCAATGCATATTTACGATGCCGTCCAAATCTTTCCGGCATCAGATCACTGAAATAGAGTTTATTTTTTTTGTCACCATCAGCATGTATGCCTGCTGTTTGTGTAAATACATTCTCACCTACCACTGGTTTATTAGCCGCGATACGGAAGCCTGAAAATGTCTCCACCAGCTTACTTACACTATATAATGATTTTTCTGCTACCGATGTTTTTACAGATGGCATAAAATCGTTCAAAACTGCAATAGCACTAGCCAATGGAGCGTTACCTGCTCTTTCTCCCATACCATTGATAGTAAGATGCAATCCTTTGGCGCCGGCTTTTATTGCTTCCAGTACATTGGCAGTACCAAGGTCATAATCATTATGCGCATGAAAATCAAAATGGATATGCGGATAACGTTGTACTATTTCAGATACATATTCAAATACTTCAGAAGGAATCAATACACCCAGCGTATCGGGTAACATGATTCTTTTTACAGGCTGATGTTGTAAAAAATCAAGGTATTGAAAAACATAATCTCTTGAGTGACGCATGCCATTGCTCCAGTCTTCGAGATAAACATTACATTCTAATCCTTTCTTCCTTGCCAATGCAATCACTGCTGCTACATCCGCAAAATGCTGCTCCGGTTTTTTCTTTAGCTGGTGTGTTAAATGATTTAATGAACCCTTTGTAAGCAGGTTCATCACTTTGGCGCCAGCGTTTTGCATCCATTCTACCGATATATCTCCGTCTACAAATGTCAATACTTCTACTTTATTTAAAAAGCCATTTGCCTTTGCCCACTTAGTGATTTTTTTTACGGCATCAAATTCTCCTTCGGATACACGGGCCGATGCAATTTCGATACGGTCAACTTTTACTTCGGTTAATAAAAGTTGTGCGATGGTTAATTTTTCTGATGCGGAAAATGACACACCGCTGGTTTGTTCACCATCACGGAGTGTGGTATCCATTATTTCGAGATATCGTGGTGCGGTTGGCATTTTATCTTGGGCTGATAGTTGATGGCTATTAGCTATTGTATTATGTAGTTTATAATGAAAATGTAATTATTTCAATTGAAATCTTATTGCCGCCGTTAATAGATGCTTTTATCAGCGTGTGCCTGTATGTCCTTTTTCAGCGACTGCATAAAATCAATATCATCATAGCCATTTATCATGTTATGCTTTTTATAGCCTGTGATAGTAAATGACTCTTTATCCCCGGTTGCCAGGATGGTAATGGTTTGCTCAGGAAGATTTATTTCAATTTGTGTTTTGGGGTCTGCTTCAATTGCCGTAAATATTTTATTTAAGAACACTTCACTTACCTGTACCGGCAGTATACCAATATTTAAAGAGTTGTTCTTAAAAATGTCCGCAAAAAAACTGGATACCACACAGCGGAAACCATAGTCATAAATAGCCCACGCCGCATGTTCACGGCTGCTGCCACTGCCAAAATTTTTTCCGGCCACCAAAATTTCTCCGGAATAAAGAGGATTGTTTAAGATAAAATCTTTTTTAGGAGTATCATCTCCATTGTATCTCCAGTCACGAAAAAGATTATCACCAAATCCTTTGCGTTCTGTTGCTTTTAAAAAACGGGCGGGAATGATCTGGTCTGTATCCACATTTTCAATCGGCATCGGAACTGCCGAACTGGTAAGTACTGTAAATTTATCGTAAGCCATTTTTATGTTATGGTTTATAGTTTGTTATTTGTGGTTGTTTTCATCCGGGGATATTTCCTAATTAATTAGATCCCTGGGGTCTGTTACAACGCCTGTTACAGCTGCTGCTGCCGCCACCAATGGACTTGCCAGCATTGTTCTTGCACCGGGTCCTTGTCTGCCTTCAAAATTCCTGTTGCTGGTGCTAACGGCGTATTTGCCTGCCGGAATTTTA
>CAMLEX010000483.1 GCA_946479055.1 uncultured Bacteroidota bacterium
GAACCGTTTTGCCGGCAATATGCTGCAGGTGGAAAACGACAAAGCTGAGAAACTGTTGGTTATGTCAACCCAGGCCTACGACTCATTGACGACAGAACAGGCAGAGATACTAAAAAGCTACAACAGTATCATCCATTCTCCACTGACCACGATAGAAACAAATGGCGGTGGCAGTGCCAGGTGTATGATGGCGGAAGTGTATCTCCCACTTTTATCAACTTGAAGATGCAACGATAATCATTCCGGGATTGTCAGCCGAAAAAACCCACCATGCAAAAAGCCCATTTTTTCGTTCTTATTTTTCTTGTTTCTTTTATATCCTGCAAAAAGGATAATGACAATTCTATCACCGGTACAGTGCAGGTGAAAGCTGGCTGTCTTTCTGATTCATGGCTGGTGGCCATTGATAATCCCGATCCGGCCAAGCATTCATTTTTGTGTGCCGATACTGTTGCCGTTGTCCTCGCTACTTATTTTAATTGCAACAACTCGGTTTATATTAGCCTGCCATCATCATTGGCAGTTGCAGGTACCAGGATCAGGTTTTCATATATTCAAACTGATCCTTCCTGCCTTTCTTATTCGGCAGCCCCCCCTCATATCCAGGTAGAAAAATTATCCCGGCTATAGAAGGCGGCTATTCTGTATTTTCGGGAAATGAAAAAATTATTTACCTGTATTTTTTTCTGTACTACATTTTATGCGCATGCCCAGGATGTTTACAAAGATTCGCTGAATAGCTATATAGCCAGGTATGTCAAACAACACGAAGTTGTTACAGGTGATGATAAGCAATTCTTCAGCTTTTTTACTGTCAATGAAAAATATAAAGTAACGGCCAGCTTTGAAGAAACGGGTAACAGTAAATGGTTCAGCATGGAAACTTCCGGAGCTATCAAAAAAACATTTCGTGTTTATGGTATTTTACATTTTTCAATCAATGACACGGCTGTTACTTTGAATATATACCAGTCGCAAAACCTGATGAATATAGCGGAATATAAAAATCATCTTTTTCTGCCGTTCACGGATATTACATCCGGGGAAGAAACATATGCAGCCGGAAGATATATAGACCTTGATATTTCCGATATTAAAAACAACAAGCTGGTAATCGATTTCAACAAGGCCTACAATCCTTATTGCGCCTATGTAAGTCGTAAGTATAATTGTCCTATTCCCCCTAAAGAGAATCAACTACCGGTAGCTATCCTTGCTGGTGAAAAAATATTTTCCAAACAGCATTGACAGGCTATAAAGACGATAATTGCTTTTTTATTTTTTTTGTTTGAATCGGTCCCAGTTCAAACGAACTTTCCAGGCATTCTTCCAGCATCAGCCTTGCTTCTTTTTTCTTACCATTGGCAGCAAAAATTAAAGCCGTATGTAAAACAGCATTGGGTTCAAAGGTTTGCCTGTTCACATTATTTTTTGCGAAAGAAAAAGCTTTTTCATTTTCTCCTTGTTTATAAAGCACCCAGGCCAGCCAGTCAAAAGTTTCGGGGGTTGTACGGTTATTAACTTCTTTTTCCGCAATCACTAATGCTTTGGCCGGATCTTTTAATTCTTCCAGGTAAATTTCAATCAGGTATTTGTTATACATATCACCATATCCCGGCTTTCCTATTTCATCCAGGAAAATACGGACATATTCATTTTTCTTAACCTCGTTTCCCTCCCACTCTTCTATTTCAGCCAGCGTAAGCCAGAGTACGGGCATTTTTGTTTGAGATAATATATAGTGAAGGATACGTTTTGCTTCCGCAGTATTTTTATCATGTGAAAAAGCAATCCATGCAATGCCTTTCAATGCATAGATATAGCTGCTGTCTTTCCTTAAAACATCAAGATAAGCATTGTAAGATTCCTGTATTCTCCCCGCATGGCCATACATATCACCAAGATTTGACAATACCCAGCAGTACAAACCCTTATCCTTATTTTTTACTTTTTCAAATGCCTGCTCCATTAATTCAATTGCGCCATCGAGGTTACCTTTATGATCTTCCAGTTTAGTCTTACGGATTAGATAATCAAAAGATGATTTATCTTTTAATGTTGCAAGACTCCTGGCAGCATTTTGATAAAGCCCAAGTTCCATATTAGCATCAAACGCCAGCAGCCTGGCGGTGTACATATCTCCCTTTGCTTTTTGAGCTGATTCATTATACAAAGCAGCATCCTTGAATTTATGTTGTGTTATAGAATTCTGTGAAATAGCAAAAAGAATATCAGGATCATTGTTGCCTAGTTTAGCAGCACTGGCTTTCAGCAGCGAATCACCTGTATAAAGATCATTTATTTCTCCTTTTAATTTAAAAAGACGAAGATGAACTGAAGCCAGCTTCATCATGTCTACAAAATTGCCGGTATCTCTTTGCAAACGCTGCTGCCAGAAAGAATGTTCTTCCTTTATTCTTTTCTCTTCTTTCTTAATTATATCCTGATTTAAAAAAATGGCATAATCATTTGACGAAGCAATGTTCCTTTTATCTGAACAAGCTGTAAACAGCAGCAAACTAAAAGCAGCTATGCTGAAATATTTTTTCATTTTCCGTGTATAAAAGTGAGAAATAAATAATCCGGATCCTGCGGCGACCCAGATTATTGAAAATTTAAAACGGCGATGCGAGATAAGGAAAGGTTGACAGAAAAACTTTATCGTTGGCATTTACATTGTCCCTGGTAAGATTGGCGTTAGCTGTGCCCGTTGGTCCGCCAAAGATCAAAAGCAATTCGGCATCAATAACATCATCAACAAGGGCTCTGCCGGTAAGAACATTGGTTCCATCAAAGAAAGTAGTCTTTCCACTCATCTTTACATTTAATACATCGGTTACCAATGCACCGGCAAACGTAGCTTTATCCATACCCAACGCATTGCTTGTATATCCGAAACCTGTTAGTACATCCTGGAACTGTGTATTGAATGCTGTATTCATAGCTGATGGTACGGTAGTATTGAATTCGTTCTTCCTTGCACTGCCTACAAATACTGTATTGATAGCAGGGCGGGCCATCTGGTCATTTTGCATATAAGTGCCGGAAGTATCAAATCCATCTCCAGGCATATCATCATCTTTATCGCAGCTTAAAAAAAACAAAGATGTGATGACCATGAGGGCAATAGAAATTTTATTTATGCGTATCATAGTTTATATAATTTAAAAGTTTATGAAAGAGTTATTTTGATTTTGTTTCTCCCCATACGTTGATGGTAGCTGCTGAACCCAGCAATGACTTAGGAATTTCTACAACGATTGACATAACATTGGTTCCTGCAAATGCATCTACACCAGGGCTGCGAAATCCAGTTTGTGTGCCTGCGATGATTTCTTTGAAACGTACAAGGTCAAAGAAAAAGGGATCATCACGGGGACCGGCAAAAGTATTAATGCCATTGCTGCTGCCAATGGCCGGCGAAGCAGCTCCATAAGCTGTTACCGCTACTCCTGTCAAAGGGCCGCTTGTTTTTACTGTGCTTGTTGTACCGGGACTACCGACTGCCACAGGACCATAAACTCTCATTTTTCCGTTTTGCACCAGGCATTGTACTACCAGGTCTTCTACATTGTCGCCCGTGTTGTCAATGTTTATTTCATACATAACGTTCTTAGAAAATGCCGCTGCCGCTGATGCTGCCGGGGAAAGCAAGCCCTGTGTGTTCAGCACAAATACCATTTTGTTGTTGTCAGCCGGACTTTGAAAAGCGTAGACGTCGGTAATGTCATTAGCAGGACTTGTACTTCCGGGACCCGTTACTGCTGGTGCATCTATGTGGTCAGCAGCAAAAATGACACCTCCAAGTACAGCGATGCCAATAAGGCTACCCGCAAGGATTTTTTGTATCATAAAAAATAATTTGTGTTTGAAGAAAATGATTATTAAATAATGCCAGATGATCGGTCATCAATGCGTAAATCATTTACACTTACGTTAACTTTTCTTATACGGATTTTATATTGTCAATTATTTTTTAAGCCATCATTGAAATTTCTAAAGACAATTTATCAAAAAGTAAATCCGGAAAAGGAAAACTACCTTTTTATTTAACCCGTAAATGATACTATCAATAACAACATGAATGAGAATTGTCTGCTTTTTATTTTTTTTCCCGACACTTCTTCAGGGCAAGTACCTGAGCGGGCCGTTCAAACTGGCAATATATCAAGGTTTGGGTCTATTGATAACAGTGAAGGTGGCAACAATGGCCGCAGTAATCTTAATATCCGTTTTGCCAAACAATGGATGAACAATTGAAAAACAATAGATCAATTTTATTACAGCCAGTATCACTTTAATCTGTATTCCAATTTTACTTTTTTTTTGATGATTCGGAAATGGCGATGAGATACAACAAAGAGAATCCAGGAATATTTTTGGATATCATACTACAGCCTCCAAAACCTGGATGCCCCGATTTTTGAAACTTGTTATCCAGTTCGATTTTTGATCAGGAAAAAGTTTTTGCTAAGCCTTCATCAAAAGATAAGGGATCAAATCCTAATTCGGTTCTTGCCTTGTCAATAACAAAGCCTGTTTTGGGAGGCCGTTTTGCAATTTGAGAAAAACTATCAGCCGTCACCCTGTTGATCAATGCATTGTTTAATCCCAGGAAGCCGGCAGCCCCTCCTATGGGGCTCTCCAACACTGGCAATGGC
>CAMLEX010000484.1 GCA_946479055.1 uncultured Bacteroidota bacterium
GAAATGTTCCTTGGAATGAAGAGAGCAAACAAAAAAGTTTGGCTTTTACAATATAATGATGCAAATCATTCAGTGGAAGGTATTGATGCAAAAGATTACACCATCCGCATGCAACAATTCTTCAACCACTACCTAAAATCCGCACCACCTCCCATCCGTATATCCCAAGCCATCCCCGCAAATCTCAAATCCATCCAAACCGGCTACCCCCTCGATCCCTCCGGCTCCTGCTCACCCTCCTGCCACATCTGCCTCTCCTGGAACACAAAAATGAAAAAAGACCCCCTCTCCACCCTGCAAGAAATAGGAAAACGAAAACAAACCGAACACTGGCAGTAGGAGGGTGCTGTCATCCTGAACTCGTTTCAGGATCTTACATGCGATTGCTTCAGCAATCCAATTACGCAATGCTAACTATAATGTATGTAGAACAAAACATCACGATCTCTCTACGCCATTCGAATAGAAACTGTTATTGTCCCCCACTGGCGGTGTAGTATTAATAAATAGCCACCCTCTCCTTTGGAGAGGGCAGCATAAAGAATCTAACTGCTTTAAGACTATAGGGTGAGGCCTCAAGCGGGAATGGGCAAAGGGTATCAAAGAAATTTTCCCCAACAGTAGTCCTAATTTCCTTCTCAGTTGTCTTATATAGATGGAACGGCCGCGAAAAGAACTATTATCCTTATAACCAAATTTGAAACAATGACAACAAAACTGCTTAACCAGGTGCTTGTGAGTCTGTTGTTGACCACGCTGCTAACGTCCTGTGAGAAAGATAACGTAAAACTTACCCCGCTTTCTTCATTAACCATTACAAATGCCGTTAACAGCGGCCAGCCGGTTCGACTTGGCAGTAGTGGTACCATAGTAAACAACAACAGCAGCGGCCAGTTCGGGCTTGTCGCCGGAGATAATAAATTATATGTCTGGCCGACCACCGATTCAGCGCATCCCTATTACAATCAACCCATTTCCACCGGCAATGGAGAGATCTTTTCCCTGTTCTTATCCGGCGATACAACAGCTGTTGATGCTGTAGTGGTGAAAGATAATATACCCTACCACACGGACAGTACGTTTGGTGTACGTTTTATTAATTTATCCTCCGGTAGTTCACCTGTAAAGGTGACATTATCCAGTAGTCCTACGGCAAGTGAGTTCGGCAATGTTGCGTACAAACAAATCTCCGATTTTAAATCTTTTCCTGCATTGGCTGCCAATACGGATTTTACTTTTGAGGTTCGCATTCCGGAAACAGATTCGGTATTGACAACCACATCACTCAACGGTAGCGGTATCCCGAAGTTCAAGAACATTACACTAGTCTATCGCGGACCTGCAGAAGGACCGGTGGGTATTACCAGGGTTAATAATTATTGACGAGGTGATGTGTAGTAGAGCAGGGATTTTATTAATTGACCAATTTGTTCATACTGCCGGAGGCAATCTAATCCCTCTACGCAAATCAATTTTAAAACACCCACCTCACCTGCACACGCTGGCGCAGGTCTCCCGACCTGTGCCGAATCGTTACTTGTCTTGCCAAAGTTTATGACATTGAAGGCAATCCCTCTACGCAAATCAACGTTAAAACATCCACCTCACCTGCACCTTCAACTCGCTCGTCCTGTTGCCCTCTATTTCATCCAGCCCACTACCAACAGTATTTCTGTTACCATAAATAGTCTGCGCCCATCGTAGCCAAAAAGAAATTTTCTTTGTCAGGTCATAATTAAAATTGAAATAATACCTGAATCCTTTATCGGCAAAAAAAGGAATAGAGTAGCTGTACAATACATCATTTTCATAAGCGTATATTCTTGAGTCGTATCCATCCGTCTCAAAATACTGCAGCCGCACCAACCCTGAATAACGGGAAAGCATAGGCTTATAAATAAAATCAAAGTAGGTAAGAAAACCTGTTTCTTTATTTGCTTCTTTATTATCGTACCAAAGCAACTCCACCCTGTTTCTAAGGGTAATAGCATCAGTCAGTTTAAAATTAAGATGTGTGCGCCAGCTTTGCTTAGGTATGGTAACAAGATAATTGGTAACAGTAGTATTATCGGCCTGGTTCTTTTGCTTTGTTTCATTTCTGAATCGTGTATATAATTCTACCTCCTTGTTTGGTGTATAAGTGAGTTGCACCAAAAAATCTTTCCCATGGCTTGGCGCATCTACGAGATACTTCAACCAGGGAAATGTATAAATATCTCCATATGCATCCAACCTCCAGCCAGTTGCCGGCCTGATAGAAGTTCCAACATAGAATCCTGTTTCATTAGTAGGATAAGTATTTTCAGTAAATGCATTTCCATTGATAGATTGATAGGCCCTGCTGATGGTTCGCTGTACAAAAGAAACATCTACCCGCGCATCTACACTTACCAATAAACCATTGATGAATGCTTTATTGAAGTTTTTATCTACTGCGGCTTCGCCAAAGAAATGTAAGTTCTTATAAGTGTAGCTATAATCTACGCTTGCATTGTACCAATGCTTGCCACTGATAGCATATAAATTATAAGGCTCTGCCCGTTTTTGTACAGGAAGAGAAAAATAATAATAAATACCATTCATGCCTATATGCCATTTGTTTCCTCTGTATAAAGTAGCTACGCCGAGACTTGTTTGAGTAAGATTATTCCTGTCTGCTATCTCGCTTGCCGTACGATGATATCCAGATGTCAGAAAAGAAGAAACAAAGTCTTCATTATTTATAGTATCCGCTACAAAGTTTCCTCCTAGCTTTCGAAACGATGCAAAAGCTGTTGACTCAATCTTTCCTGTTTTAATAGTAATCCCTGCGCCTCGATGAAAATAAAATTCACCGGCAGAATTATAAGGACGTAGTACTGCTGACTGTCGCTTTACCCCCATTACATCTACATTCTTTTTAAATGCAAGGCTTTGCCATTGTATCAGACCCTGGCCCATATTTACAGTAAAGTCACCTATAGCCAGGGATTGTATGATGCCAATCTTTCTGGTAAACAAATGAAACGAATAAAAATCAAATCCCTTTTTCTGTGCGCCTTTGAAAAATTGTTCGCCAGCGTCCTTATCTCCTGTAAAGCCAAACTGCAACAGGTTTTTGTATGTATAGCGATAGCGGAGTAAAACCTTTTGCGGGCTGCCAAGATATTTTGTTCCCGTTTGTGATTTATCAAGGCCATTTGATTTTTCCAGCACCTGGCTTATGCGAAGAAACAAACTGTGTTCTCCATCCTGGAATCGTTTTCGTGTTTCTGCAGGTAATGCAATACTGCCTTCAAAGGAAACAACGGGTAATATCTTTTTTATTGTTGCAGGATCCCACCCGGGTACTGCCTGCAATTCATACATACTGGTAAATTTCCCCAGTAACTTACGATAATAAATAAGATTGGTGATCTGCAAAGCATTAATGAATCTCAGCTGTTTCAATTCTTCCGCATCGGCTGTGTTGAGGTTAAGCGGGTTCTTTTTAAAACGTTCCAACTCCTGCAGGTAAGTGTCATCTTCTGTTTCTGCCTGTTCTGCATCAGCAAGGTTTTCGAGTTGTTGTTCTGTGCTGATGGGTATTTCCTGCGCCAGCGACATGAAGGATTTAGAGCAAAATAGTATAGCTACAATTATTGAGTATAGTTTCCTTTTCATTACTTGGTATCTATTGGCTGATTACTTGTTGCAGAATTATTACCAGAGCGTTTTAAATTAAACAAAAGCATAAGCCCTGGTGTAATGCCCAATTCCGGATGATAACTTGACGTCACATCAATCCGGAATGATTTTAACGTTAATCCTATTCCCATCCACAGGGATGAAGTAGCCGATGATATTCCAACTCTTGCCAATAGCTGCGGTATAAATTTATATTCCAGTCCTGTATTTACATTTACTGGTTGATCTTCTTCTTTTTCTATTGCAGCGCTTATCAAAAATTTATCAGAGGTTTCAAAGCCAAACCCGACTGTATATACGGATGATAATTTTTCTTGCTGATCTTTTCCAAACTTTACAGGAACGGGATTGCTGATGTGCAGGCCTGCATGCAATTGTTTTGTTGCATGCAAAATAGTTCCCAGTTCAAAGCCGATGGCTGATGTATTCCCATACCCGGCCATGCGAATGCCAGTATAATTAAATTGTACACCGATATCAATCTTTTTTCCAAGGTTTCTTCCATAAGCCAGGCCCAATTGCGTTTCGTTATAATCGCTAAAGCCGGAATAGGCGGCCTTGAAGCCAAAATTGCCGGAGGTTGTGGGTAATCCGATTGTAGCGGTGTAGTTACTTAATTCGCTAAGCAAAAATTTTCTTTCGCCATACACGCCTGCCGATGCATTTTTCAATTGAGCAAGCGATGCCTGGTTGGCGGTAAAAGAAAATGCATCTGTATGGTGTAAGCTATAAGCACCAAAACCAGTGTAAGCGGAAGAAGATTTGTGTAGTGTTTGAGCTTTGGTAGAAGAGATGCCAAATAATAAAACGGCAATAATGAATAATGTTCTCACAATATATATAGTTGAATAAGGTTAACGAGTTAGTTTAAATGCCGGGCCAGTACAACTGTATTCTTAAAGGTTTCTTTCTTTCCCCGGAGATTGTATAGTTCAGTGAAAATAATATAAGTGCCTACAGGTAATTTATGCCCTTTGTCATCAAGTCCATCCCAG
>CAMLEX010000485.1 GCA_946479055.1 uncultured Bacteroidota bacterium
TAAATTGTGTCCATTACTTTTAATTCTCTTTTCTTAAACAGCACCATTCCGATCAACGAAATGATTAAAACACTTGACATACACACCATCATATAGGTAAATGAAATTTGTTTATTCGTCAAAAATGCCGACCTGAATGTTTCAAGGATCCAGGTGAGCGGGTTCAGCCAAAACCAGATTTTATATTTCTCAGGTATAATAGATAGAGGATAAATGACGGGTGTGGCAAACATAAATAAGCGTAATAATATCTGGGTCAGACTTTCCAGGTCGCGGTATTTGGCTACAAAAACGCTTACAATCAATCCTAAACCGAAAGCAAAGCCGGCGGTTAGTAACACCAACAATGGCAGAAGCAACATGTACCAGTTGGGGTAAACATTTTCAAAATAAAAGAAATAGAACAAGTAAATTGAAATAAACAGCAGCAATTGAATAAGAAATCGTATGGATTGAGAGAGAATGGAACTTAGCGGAACAACCAGGCGGGGAAAGTAAACCTTGGAAAAAATATGGGCATTGTTGATAAAGGTATGCTGGATAGATTGGAAGCAGTCGGAAAAAAAAGTCCATATAATTGTTCCCGCCAGGAAAAATAAAACGGGCGGAGCACCGTCTGTTGAAATTTTTGCAATTTTTCCGAAAACGAAAAAATAAACAAGAGTGGTCAGCAACGGCTGTAGAAAATTCCAAAATGGACCGATGATAGTTTGCTTATATCTTACCGATAGATCCCTTTGCGTAAAACGAATAAGCAGATCTTTGTAATGAATTATTTCAGCAAGGCCTAAGCGCCAGTTTTCCTGCTTCGAATTTATTTCCCAATCCCAATCTTTATTTTTTTTCATTACTAACATTTATTGATGTAGATCGTAAACCTTCCAAATTGCGGCGGTACAGTTTTTTTTAGTAAAGCCATTTATCCACAGAGTTTAAACATTTATACTACCAACTGGTTGTGGTTTTTTTTCCATGCGTCTTGTAACTTATTTCCCGTTAGTATTAGTAGGACTGCTTCCTGGGTATCTCATCCGGCATTAGTCTTGAAATTTTATTTATAATTAACCAGTAACAAAATCATACCAGAAACATTTGATTTACAGTAAGGAGAAAATTGAATGATTGGCAATAATGATTTACGTAAGACTTGCATAAATCTATCCGTAAAATATACCCATCTACTCATGCAAAACTTAATAATCGAACATGACATCTATTATAATATAAAATCTTACCATATTTCAATGGCACAAATATTGGTTTAGTGATTTGCACAAAACATCATTGCATAGAAGTAATAAAAGAACCCGAACCACAGAGTACATTCAATATTCAGTAAATCGCAAGGTCATTTAGTTAAGGCTAATGCCTGGATCTAAGCCTGTTTGATGACATTTATTTCGTACGATTGCGGGTTGCCATGACTGGGTAATATTAAATTAATTGAATGTTAGGTTATGGCTATAAAAATGTTAAGCATTAACAACAATCGATCAATGAATTATTTGCTGAAGACAATCACAGGTGTAAGCTATGATGTGATAACGGCTGAGGATCCGGTTGAAGCAATGAGTTCGTTAAAAACTACAGGAGAAGAAATTGAGTGTATCTTAATCGATATAGACTATCAGACCGAGCAAAACTTAAACTTTATACTGCATTTAAAAGATAGTTTTTTATATCAATGCCCTGTTATTGTTCTCTGCAGCCATAAGGAAATCTTCGATCCTGATAAACTTGCCAATGTAGAGCGTGTTTTTTATAAGCCTTTCGATCCACTTGATTTGAAAAAGGAGATCGATGAGGTCATTATGCGATCTCTGCAAAAATAATCCTATACATATGCTGAAAACACTTAAATCAAAACCCTATAGTTATGGTATCAGAAAACATCAGTACCGAACCTATGGTTCGAAAAGGCGAATGGTTAAAGATTTCCAATTCTACGGACCGGAACTTGCAAAATGGCAAGGCAAGATTTAAGTTTCTTTACATCGGTAGCCATTTAGCAACAGAAGAGCACTTGTTGCACCAGTTTGAAACAGGAGACATGGCCTACGATTTTGGAGATGCAAAAAAAATGATGTTGGCGGAATCTTGCCCGGCTGCCGGATGTCTTTACGATGTTATTTTCATCGATTATCCCCTGGACAGATCGGAAATAAAAAAGCTTTTTTCTTTTTTGAGAAAAAATAAATTTTCAGAACTCGTACTTGTTTATAATGGGACCCGCTTAACGAACAATTGTATAAAGAATATCAGAAGGTTTGATAGGATTGATGATGTTTTTGACATTCAAGCCAACGGTATTAGTTACGCAACGATAATTCCCTTTTTGAGAACAAGCAAAAGAGCCCATAGGCTGAGGCGTTTGCGGGTTTTAAAAAACAGGGCCCGCAGACTTTCAATCAGGCGATGTGTTTCATTCCTGCTAAAACGAATGCTTGATATTGTAATTGCAAGCATAGCCCTGATCCTTTTTTTCCCCCTGGTGCTCATCATTGCTATGATAATTAAGTTAGAGTCTAAAGGGCCCGTATTTTATACATCATCCCGGGCAGGCAAAGGGTATAAAATCTTTAGGTTTTACAAGTTCAGAACTATGTTTTTAAATGCCGATCAGGAAATTAAGAAGCTGGCACACCTGAATCAATACAATGGTGATAATGACAGCGGACCTGTTTTTTACAAGATCCAGAACGATCCAAGAGTTACCAGGTTTGGAAAATTTCTCCGTAACACAAGCCTGGATGAAATTCCCCAGTTGTTCAATGTAGTAAAGGGTGATATGTCGCTTGTTGGCAACCGTCCGCTTCCTTTATACGAAGCTGCGTCCTTAACTACTAATGAATGCGTAGAGAGATTTACGGCAACAGCGGGTATTACCGGCCTTTGGCAGGTTAAAAAAAGAGGCAAAGCTGAGATGTCGGTTGACGAAAGAATAAACCTGGATATCACTTATGCGAGAAATGAAAACGTAATCTATGATCTTTGGATTATGTTATGTACGCCGCTGGCGCTTATGCAAAAGAGTAACGCTTAGCAAAAGATAATAGATAGTGAGGGAATAGTGCGAATCTGGTTGCCCGTGTTTTTCTCATCACTTAGATTTTTCTTTCCGCTTTTTCCCATGAAGCACTTTGGGACTTTGCATAATATCGTCCTATGCCTCGTATAACAGCATAATTCATTACACAAAAATAAAAAGGGATAAAAAAGGTTTTTACCTTCATTTCTTTTTTTTCAAACTGCCAACCGATTATTGCAGCAGTATAAAAAACAATTTGCGCTACGAGCAACACGTCATAGATAGTTCCTGCTTTTAGAAAAACAAGAAAGATGTTTGCAAGAAAAAGTGCTACGAGGCAAAAGGGTGCAATAGTCCAGCGTAAGACCCGATGACTGATATATTGAAAGGAGAGCGTAGGATAGGCCAACGGGTTTAATAATTTCCGTAGCCAGATGACCGATTGTATGCCTCCCGCCGCAATGCGAATTTTTCTTTTTAACTCTTCTTTGATATTCGCAGAGCCATTTTCCAATGCATAAGCATCCGGCTCATAAACTACCCGGTAATTTTTTCCTGCGATCATCATCGAAATCAAAAAATCATCCAAGATGGCTGTAGGATTAACGGTTTGATAAAGCTTGGTTCTTATGCTAAAAAGTTCACCGGCTGCTCCCATCACGGAATGTAATTCAGAGTCAAGTTTTTTCAAAAATGATTCGTATTTCCAATAAAAACCTTCGCCGGCTGTAGCGTCCGAACTATCTGCAATGGCCACTCGTTTTTCACCAGCCACGGCCCCAACCCGTGTATCAGAATAGTTCCGTGCGATATTGATAAGCGCTTCCTTGTTTAAAATGGTATTAGCGTCTGTAAATACAACTATGCTTGTATTTACCTCTTGCATGGCTCGATGCACGGCATTTATTTTTCCCAATCTTCGGGGATCATGCATCAGTTTTATTTGTGGATAACGGGAAATGATGGACGCTGTATTATCGTCGGAACCATCCGTGACAAAAATATAGAAGCATTTTCCGGCAGGATAAGCAAGCGAAAAAGTGTTCTGGATTTTTTTTTCAATTATTGCCTCTTCATTATAAGCGGCTACAATTACCGTCATGGAAGGTAAGTTGTTAAGGTCAGATGGAATTAAACGTCTGCCTTTTATTACCTGTCTGAATTTAACCAATAAATAAAGTAAAACACCATATCCAATATAGGTATAGAGGATAATAATGAGACATGACCAAAAAATAAGAATCATAAGGAGGGGTATTTTTGATCTGCAAACAAGGCAATAGTTATTCCACTAATAGAGAAATAGTAAAAAATGTTTTTGTTTTTTCAGCCTGGGGAGTTGAGTAACATTCTGTCATTATAAAATTATTCTTAATATTTGAATCGTAAGTGAGGAATAGATTCTACATACGGCCATCAGTATGTGATGCAAATGCGGAGGAGCGAATGTTATCAACAAAATAAATGAGCGTCTTCTTTTTTTTGATCCAGCTCAATATAGCCGATCTTTCTTGAGAGCCAGTCTAAAACGGTTTACACCAACTTAGTTTTTAAATATCTTATGTGTAGGAGAATAACATCTACGGCTATCCGTCTTATTGTTCATGTTCCACCATATCGCCT
>CAMLEX010000486.1 GCA_946479055.1 uncultured Bacteroidota bacterium
TTGGCTGTTTTGCCACTCATTTTTGCAGCGCCGAGAATGGTGGTGTTGTCAGGATAATTTATGAACTCATTATTGTTCAGCGCCGGATAAAATGAAGGCGCATGTCCTATTCTGCGGCTGTAAAACAAAGAGGAATTATCAAAGTCGAAGCTGAAAATATTTTTTCCTTCGAGAAAGAAAGGACGTTTCTCTTCATAAAAAACTTCAAATGCGGAAAGGTTCATCACTGACGGATCCGATTCTACTTGTCCGAAATCAGGATTAACAGTAAGATCAATTGTGAGATTACTTGTCACACCAATTTTTGCATCCAACCCGGCATTGCCAAACCAACGGCGGCCTTTGTTCGCAAATGGATTGTTTGGTTCCTTCTTAAAATTGTTAAGCTTTCCCACGGTATAGGACATGATCTCTAACCTTCGCGATTTTGGCAAACTATGAATGCCATGAAGCTCTCCAAATAAATACAACATGCCTGGTCCTGTTGATGATTGCGGCTCCCAGTCGCTTTCCTGTTGCAAACGTTCTATCCATCTCCAACTATGCAATCCCCAAACCTGCACTGAATCTTTGCTGTAACGAAGCTGGCTCAATGGAATCCTGTATTCCGCTGTCCATGCAGAATCTTCGTTGGAAGTTTTTACATACCATACGGCATTCCAGTTTAAATCAGCATTCATAGGATTGGTGATGATTAAATCCACTTTCTGTCCTGCAGCGGAAGCATCAAACTCAAAAGCTGTACGATGATCGTGATAACTATCAAAAGAAACTCCAACCATATCACCTGCAAATTCATCACGCCTTCCTGCTTTGCGAATGATTTTTTCTGGCTCACTATCGAAGGCACGGATGGCTACATAAATGTTTTTATCGTCGTAAAGGATCTTTAATTGTGTTGGGTGCGATGGTTGGGCGCCTTCGTTCGGTATCCACTGCGTGTAATTGCCAGCCCAGTCTCCTGTTTTCCAGCACTCATCATTTAGTTTACCATCAATAACAGGTCTTTCTGCGAAAGCGATGCGATTGGTATGATAAACCCTTAATGGTTTTTTTGTTGAATCGATTACATTGTTTTGAGAAAAAGCTTCCTGTAAATTGAAAAGAAGCAGAAAGAAGAGAGCAGTTGTTTTGAGTACGTTTTTCATGCCTGTCATTTAATTCATAAATCCTGGTTCGTATGTATATCGCCACTTCGATAAATACCTATAGCTTTATTGTTTGATCAATTTCAAAAAGAAAACATCATTCTCCCGAATCCTACATTCGTTTGAATACGTTGTAGATTGGCGCACCATTATTTTGTTAATATGCATGCTTTCACCCAATTCACTATTGTTCTTTCTTTACTCCTCCACAATCAAAAGATCCCAGGGTTTCAATATAAAGCTGTCGCCTTTTTTCAATGCTTTGTTGGTAAGTAAGTCTGTGCCCTTGTCAAAATTGTAAATCACGGACTGCTCCTTGCCTGAATAATTGAGATAATAACGAATGGTTTTTCCCTGGTCATTTGTTCCATACCTTATCACAATAGGATAAGGTATTTGGTTATCATTAATCAATCCTATTTCCTTTGCTTTATCAGAAACTAATTTTGATTGAATTTCATCGGAAATCAACGAACCTTCATAAATAAAACTTCCTTTACCAAATTTATTTTCAGTGATAGCCGGATATTTTCCAAAGAAAGGATCGTCATAACCCGCCAATGTTTTTGCAGTTTCAGGAATGATGAATTCAACCCAATCAGTTGCTTTGTTTTTTTCACCGCCCACTTTAAAAGGATCATCCCGAAGAGAAAGTGATTTTATTGTAGAAAACTCCTGGTAAAAAAATCCCGCTGCTTTTCTTAATGGTCCAGGCGCTTTTGTGTAGCGAACAACAGAGTTCTCATCGCAAAAACCACTTTTCACAGACATGATCACATGACCACCGCTTTCAACAAAGTCGGAAATCTTTTTGAGCAGAGCATCACTAGCTATATATAATGGCGGTACGAGTAAAATTTGATAACCGCTGAAATCGGCATTTTCTGCCAATACAAAATCAACACCAAGGTTATTTCGAAAAGCAGCTCTGTGCATTTGCCGCATTACATCCAGGTGAGCATTTCCATTTTTGAAAGGCATATAGCTTAATCCAAAATCTGATTCACGGCTGTAAAGCACGGCTACTTTGTTTTTGATCTTTAAGTTAACCAGCTTCGGTCCTATCTTCTGCAATTCATGTGCTGTCTGGCTTACTTCATTATAAAAACGGTTTGGTTCCAGATCATGACCCAGCACTCCTTTCCAATAAGTTTCCTGTCCATAGTGATTGGAATGCCAGTGCCAATACGCCACCATGTTGGCACCACTTGCAACGTGAGAATAGACAAACAACCTTCCCTGCCCATCGAATGGAGGATATTGCCCTTTTGCATCCCATCCGATTGCCTGCGCATTAGTTTCTGTAATGATGTGATTTATTTTTTTTACACTGCGGTAAAAATCATCCGCCCACATTACGTCTTCACCGGTAACATCGTTCTGGCTTCCATGATACACATTTAATGCAGGCATGTCTAATTTTTTGCTAGCTGCGTGTTGATCAAGACTGGTAAGCCAGGGCATGAAGCAGTGCGTGATAAATTGATCGGGACGTTTATATTCGCTGACAATATTTGCTTGCCAGGTAAGAAAATCGGCAGGCACTTTCTGGCCATACCGATCCCATTCCAATTTATAGGATGGACTGGTGGCGCTTTTTCTTATTGGAAATTCGTCCCATCCATTCAATCTCATGCCCCAATAATTCAATCCCCATAATTTGTTCAGTGAATCAGTGGTTTTGTATTTTTCCTTCATGTAGTCAACAAAGCTGCGAAAGTAGTCAGGATTGGCAGCACCGTAATTCGTGGTTTCATTATCCACCTGGTAGCCGATGATGGCAGGATGTTTTGCATAATGTTCCAGCATTTTGCGGATGATGCGTTCGCTGTAAAAAAGATAGGCGGCATTAGTGATATTGAAATTTTGCCTGATGCCGTAACTGCTTTTCGAACCGTCAATACGCTCTACAAAAACTTCAGGATGCTTTACACCCAGCCAGGCAGGAATAGCATAAGTAGGTGTACCCAATATCACTTTAATTCCTGCTTTGTGCATTTTGTCAATAATGCGATCCATCCATGCAAATTCAAAATGCCCTTCCTGCGGCTCAAACAAACCCCATGATGATTCACCAAGACGAACAACAGAGATGCCCGCATCCTTCATCAACTGAATGTCTTTATCGAGTCGTTCATAAGGCATGTACTCATGGTAATAGGCTACACCATAAAGTATGTTGTCGAATTTTTTTGGCTGGGCATTAATACATTTTATAACAAACAGTAGAACGAAGACAGCAATTAGTTTTTTCATTATTGAGAATATAAGATTAAGAAATACAGGTTGTACAAATCATCAACTTAACAGTTTGGTGATCTTTTATTACTATGAAAGAATCTTTATCACATTCGCATACGTCAATTCATCAGAAGTTTTTTCAGGTAAAGAAACGATCAATCCGTTTTCATTTCTTTCAAATGTCAGCGATTGCTTCGTTGGAAACCATTCTATTTTTTGGATTTCTTTCGGAAAGTGTTCACTATTTTTTGCAAGAGTTTTTATTACAAGCTTTCCATCTTCCGGCCAACCCATAGCCGTAGCAAAAAGCGCATTGCCTTTTGTTGCAAAGCGAATGTCTTCATGGGTAAATGGTTTGCCTTTCCCTTCATTGAATCCTTGTGCATTCAGTTGCGCTGCTGCTTGTTGTGCCGGTCCTTCACCAAATATTTTCCATGGCCTGGTACCATAAATGCTTTCACTGTTTACTTTCATCCATGCACCAATTTCTTCCACGATCTTTCTCTCTTTTTCATCAATGCTGCCATCGCCCCGAACAGGTATGTTCAACATCAAATTGCCATTCTTGCTTACAATGTCAACCAGTGTTTGAATCACTGTCTTTGCTGTTTTGTAACCATTGTGCTCATACAGTCCGCGATCGTAATGCCATCCTCCAATACAAGTATCGGTTTGCCAGGGCAATGGTTGAATATCGTTCGCTTGTCCTCTCTCAATGTCCCACACCATGGCCTTGCGTTGGTTCTCATCTAAAATTTTTCCATTGATCACTGCACGAAGCTCTCCATGCTCTTTGATGCTCTTATTGTACAAGTGAGCAGCAAGGTGTAAACCCACATCACTTACCGGCCATAAAGGCAATTGCGAGTCATCGAAATAAACCACATCAGGATTGTACTTGTTGATAAGATCAATCGTGCGGTTGTAAAATTTATTACAGTAATCCAGTGAAGGCGTAGTCACTTCTTTTCCCCATTCCCAACTCCATCCTTTACTCAATTCATGCTGTTGTGCATACAGTTCCTGGGGATCAAGACCTTCCCACCAGGTGCCCTTTCCGTCTGCTTTGGTAAGTTTTCCATCATAAGGCACACCTGCCTGTTCTCCTTTCTTATCAGAGAGCTGAGCAGGTTCATACCACATCCAGGCATGCGATGCATGAACACTTACACCAAACGGCAATCCGTTTCTTCTTGCTGCTTTTTCCCACCCGGCAATAATATCTTTTTTAGGCCCGACTTTCACAGAATTCCATTTG
>CAMLEX010000487.1 GCA_946479055.1 uncultured Bacteroidota bacterium
GATGGGAATCAGTTTACCTATATGGTAAATACCGTTTTCTTTCCAACGATGAGGTACATTCTCATTTTAGAATGGCGGCGTTTGCAGACGTCGCTTATAACCGTAGTCCCTTTCATCATGATGAAGTGAGTTTGCAGGGAGATAATAGTGGAGTGCAGTTAGGCATCATTGCTACGCAGTTGTGGGGTAAGTTTGCATTGTCGGGAACAGCCAGTCATATACAAGTGCTGGATAAAGACAGGAATGATAAATCTGTCGTTTATATCCCATCACGCATTTACCAGGTCATGAACTATTCTGTTTCCGCAGGATATTTGGTATTACCTTTTCAATACACGGATTATAAGCAAACCAACCTGAACATTTATACAGAAGTGCTTGCACAGCAATCATTGGATCGTAAAGCTTACTTTATTGACCTGGCTCCTGCTGTTCAGCTTATTTTCAACAGCAATGCAAAACTTAATATTGGTTACAGGTTCCAGTTAAACGGGGACATGCACCGAATGGCCAGGAGCAGTTGGCTAATCGCTTTTGAACGTACATTTCTGAATGCATTAAGAAAGAAAAAATAATGGAACTGCATATAAAGAATATGGTTTGTGGCCGCTGTATCAAAACAGTGTCAACTATTTTTGAAAAAGCCGGTCTCGTTCCTGAATCAGTAGGGTTGGGCATTGTCAAACTTAAAACTGAATTAAGTGATGAGCAGAAAAAAAACATAAGGGCGACATTGGAAGCTGAAGGTTTTGTTTTACTGGATGATCAGAAGGCAAAACTGGTTGATGATATTAAACGCATCATCATTGAGCTGGTTCATTATGGCAACCTGGATGAAATGAATAGAAACCTCTCTGATTATTTAGCCGGTATACTGCACAAGGACTATCATTATCTGAGTACACTTTTTTCTTCGGTTGAAAACACGACCATCGAACAGTATTTTATTTTGCAAAAAATAGAAAAGGTAAAGGAGTGGTTGGTGTATGACGAATTTACATTAAGTGAAATGGCTTTTAAGATGGGATATAGCAGTGTGGCGCATTTGTCGGGACAGTTTAAAAAAGTGACGGGATTTACACCCAGCCAGTTTAAACAATTAAAAGACCATCACCGGAAGCCGCTTGATAAGATTTGATATGGAAATTCTATAACAAAATCTAAGGATTATGTAACGAACCGGGCTGCTTACAAATGAACTTTGTTTTATAAAAAAACAAGTTTATGACACATGAATACAAAATAACTGGAATGACCTGCGGCAGTTGCGTAGCAAGAGTCAAAAGTGAATTATTAAAGCTGGGTGATATTTTATCTGCCGATATACAGTTACAATCTCCGCAGGCCAGCATCACGATGAATAAACATATTTCCACTGTTGCATTGCAGCAAGCTGTGAATAGGGCCGGTCATTATACCATTACGGACGCCGATGGCGGGATGAAAAGTGCAGATCATTCTTCAAGCGAAGTAGCAGCGGAAAAGAACTCATATTTTCCAATCTTTCTGATCTTTGGTTATATCACGGGTATTAGTTTATTGATACAGTTTGAACAAGGCTCTTTCAACTGGATGCAATGGCTGAGCCATTTTATGGCCGGATTCTTCCTGGTGTTTTCTTTTTTTAAGCTAATGAATTTAAAAGGATTTGCAGAAGGGTACGGAAGCTACGATGTTGTGGCAAAGAAAGTTCCGGCTTGGGGATTTATCTATCCGTTTATAGAACTGGGATTAGGATTTGCATTTCTTATTAGTTTTCAGCCGTTGGGTACAAATATTGTAACGTTTCTTGTTATGGGTATCAGCTGTATCGGCGTAATACAAAGCATCTTGAAGAAAACACCCTTTCAATGCGCTTGTTTGGGAACAGTTATAAAATTACCACTCAGTAAAGTCACTTTGTTTGAAGATCTGCTGATGGTAGCGATGAGTGCTGTTATGATCGTAACAATGTTATAAGATACAGAATGAAAAAACTAATTGTCATATTGCTTTTGCTCGGCTACGGTCTTTCCTCTTTTGGAATGACCCTGCATGTTCACTATTGCTGTGGCAGGATTGACAAAATAGATATTACTCCTGTAAAAAATGATAAGTGCCCGGTTGAAAAAAAGACGACAAAGAAAGGTTGTTGTGATGACAGGCAGGTGGAACTAAAGATAAAGACGGATTATAAGAACGAACCATCTGCTTTGCTAACGTTCAAGAGTTTTAATGACGTTCTTTTAATTGACGATTTTTCGACTGCTGTTTTTATCGCTTTCAATGATTCTCCCGTTCATAGCAAAGAAATTTCTCCGCCTTCCGGGGCTGGCATTCCGCTCTATAAAAAGAATTGTAATTACCGGATTTGATTTTTTGGAGTATTACATAGGCTATTATGCATAGCATCAATAAATGCTTTTGCTGATAAATCAAATTTCAAGAAATCAAAATCATACAATGAAATCGTCTAAATATATAGCTGGGGTTATCGCCCTGCTTTTACTTACAAATTATCTCTCTTATTCACGGGAGAATACAATAAAAAATGCAATTGCAAAAGACAGTACAATTTCTTTTAAAGTATATGGCGCCTGCGAAATGTGTAAAGAGCGCATCGAAGAAGCTGCAAAAGGGAAAGGAGTGAGTTCAGTTAATTGGGATGTAAATACAAAAATGCTATCGTTGGTTTATGCGCCTGCTGCAACAACGCTGGAGAAAATTCATAAACGTATTGCAGCCGTTGGGCATGATACTGAATTGGAAAAAGCAAATGATGCAGTATACAATGATCTGCCTGCCTGTTGTCATTACCGGGAAATGGAAAGCATGAAACAGCAGAAGAATACAGCAAATGAAACAACCGGTGAATTACATTTTGTGAAAGGTGTTGTATTGGAAGAAGATAAAAAAGGTTCGTTTAAAGCGCTGTACGGCGCCAGTGTGAACTGGTTGAATACAGGAAATGGAACAACGACAGATTCTTCCGGAGTATTTAAGATCCGGAATGATGGCGGTTCCGATCGTCTTATTATAAGTTATACAGGTTATCAGCCTGATACCATCAGTGTAACAGACGGCAAAGATCTGATGGTAGTGCTGGCATCAGGCAAGCAGTTGGAAGAAGTAAGAATAACATCGAGGCAACGTGCCACTTATTTGTCAGCCATCAATTCCATTCGTACACAGGTAATGACAGAAAAAGAATTATTCAAAGCAGCCTGCTGTAATCTCAGTGAGAGTTTTGAAACCAATCCTTCTGTTGATGTATCGTATAATGATGCGGTGACTGGTTCCAGGCAAATACAACTATTGGGTTTGAGTGGTAATTACACACAACTCACTGTTGAAAATCTTCCGGGGCCAAGAGGCATTGCTACGCCAATGGGTTTGAATACGATCGCCGGCACCTGGGTTGAATCGATTCAGCTAACCAAGGGTATAGGATCTGTAGCGAATGGATATGAAAGCATAGCGGGGCAGATCAATGTAGAATTAAGAAAGCCTGAAAAGACGGAGAAATTATATGCCAACGTATATGTAAACGATATGGGTAAGACAGATCTTAACCTTATCCTTTCTCAAAAGATCGGGAAGAAATGGAGCACGGCGTTATTGCTCCATGATGCCTTTCTTACTAATAAAAATATTGATTTTAATAAAGATGGCTTCCGCGATTTGCCGACAGGTAATTTATTTAGTGCGATCAATCGCTGGAAATACGAAGATAATAAAGGCTTCATGACTCAGTTTGGTATAAAGTTTTTGGATGATACCAGGACGGGTGGAGAAGTAAAGTATAATCCTTCGGAAGATAAGTTTACGACTAATCATTACGGATTGGGTATAAACACCAAACGTTATGAGAGCTTTGCGAAGATGGGTTATGTATTCCCTGGCAAAAAATATAAGAGCATTGGTTTGCAATTGTCCGCTTTTCAACACGAGCAGGATTCTTATTTCGGGTTAACAGGTTATAATGCGGAACAGAAAAACTTTTATGCAAATCTTATTTATCAATCTATCATTGGAACCACTGCTCATAAATTCAGAACGGGGCTGAGCTTTGTTGCTGATAAATATGATGAAATATTTAATTCAACTGTTTATCAACGAACTGAAAGAGTGCCCGGCGCATTTTTTGAATACACCTATACACCGGTAGAAAAACTGAATGTAGTAGCAGGCATCAGGGCAGATCATAACAATTTGTTTGGATGGTTTGCCACACCAAGAGTGCATGTGCGTTATGAACCGGTAAGCGGAACTACTGTTCGTCTTAGTGCCGGGAAAGGACAACGTACCGCGAACATTTTCGCAGAAAATTCAGGACTGTTTGTAAGTGCAAGACAGGTAAATATAATCGGAGCTGCGAGTGGTAAAGCCTACGGACTTGATCCGGAAGTGGCCTGGAATAAAGGCATCAGCGTTGATCAGAAATTAAGATTGTTTCAGCGGGAAGCCGTTCTTAGTGTAGATTATTTCAGGAATGATTTTACTAACCAGGTTGTCGTTGACCTGGAAGATGCACGGTTGGTTAAGTTTTATAACCTGCAGGGCAAATCATTTTCTAACAGTTTCCAGGCGGAAATAAACATGGAGCCTTTACGAAAGTTTGAAGTGAGGCTAGCCTATCGTTTTTTTAATGTGAA
>CAMLEX010000488.1 GCA_946479055.1 uncultured Bacteroidota bacterium
TTCTTGAATTCACAGCCTCCATCAGCATTCCATTCACCTTTGTTGGATATTTTTTTCTCGTTTGCTTTTATTACAGAACCAGGAATAGCTGTTGAAGCAGCGATTATCACACTGTCCCGCAAAAATTTTCTTCGTGAATCCATAATAAATAAATTATAAAAGCGAATAGCGACCGATTAAAAAGGCAATGCTGCTAAGATATCCTTGACAGCAATATTGTTGCTGCGCAATTGCGCAATTATTACTTCAAAATACGCAATCAAAAATGAATTGGTCCAAAAATAATTTTAAAAAGAAGTTACTTTTAATCTCTTCATTACATTGCAGTGAAATGTACAAAATAATACCAGCTTTTCTTTTGGTGATAACCCTGTTCTCTATTTCCGGTTGTAAAAAAAGTAGTAATAAAACCGCACTGCTTGAACTAATGCCGCCTGAAAAAACAGGTATTGATTTCACGAATGAAATCAGGGAAGATGAAAAGCTGAACATCTTATCGTTTGAATATTTTTATAATGGCGCCGGCGTAGGGATCGGCGATTTCAACCGCGATGGCTTGCAGGATATTTTTTTTAGTTCGAATATGGGCCCAAGCAGGTTATATCTTAACAAGGGAAATTTTTTCTTCAATGATATCACCCTTTCATCCGGAATCAATACGCTGGGTAAATGGGCAGCTGGTGTTTCCATTGTTGATATTAACCAGGATAGCTTGCCCGATATTTATGTATGTTTTGCCGGCCCGCATGGCCCGGAAAAAAGAGCCAATTCACTTTACATTAATAACGGTAATAACACTTTCACTGATAAAGCAGTTGAATATGGATTAGCGGATACCGGACACAGTGTGCAGGCTGTTTTTTTTGATTATGACAGGGACCAGGATCTTGATATGTATCTGCTTACCAATATTACAGATGAAACGGGCCCCAATATCATCCGGCCTAAACGTAATAATGGGGAAATGGCCAATACCGATCGCTTGTATCGCAACAACGGGAATAATACCTTCACGAATGTTTCAAGAGAAGCGGGTATAACCAAAGAAGGCTATGGACTAGGCGTATCTGTCGCTGACATCAACGAGGACGGATGGCCCGATATTTTTGTTTCAAACGATTATATTTCCAACGACCAGTTATATATCAACAATAAAAACGGAACATTCACTGATGTTGCCGGTACTTCTTTTAAGCATACCAGTTATTCCGCCATGGGGAATGATATCGGAGATATTAACAACGACGGAAAACCGGATATGATCGAGGTCGATATGTTACCTCCTGATAACTATCGAAAAAAAATGATGCTGGGTTCAACAAATCATGACCGCTACCGTTCAGAATTGCAATACGGATATGATCCACAATTTATGCGTAATACCCTGCAGCTACATCGTGGTGTTGATCAAAACGGAATGCCATGCTTCAGTGAAATTGGCCAGCTATCAGGAATAGCTGCAACCGATTGGAGTTGGAGTCCCTTATTGGTCGATCTCGATAATGATGGTTGGAAAGACCTGGTCGTTACAAATGGTTATCCACGGGATATAACCAATCGTGACTTTATTACTTACCGTGCGCAAAGTGGAAATACAGATTTATTTGCTGCGCTGCAAAAACTCGATGGTGCGTTGCTCCATAGTTTTGTTTTTCAAAATCAACAAAATCTTATTTATAAAGACATATCTGCTGAATGGGGTATCACAAAAAGTGCCTATTCCAGCGGCGCTGCTTATGCCGACCTAGACAATGATGGTGACCAGGATTTGATTCTTGTAAATACCGGAACTCCCGCTGACATATATCGCAACAATACTGATACTTTGACACAGCATCATTCTTTACGTATTGCATTGGCAGGGCCTGTTGGAAACATTGACGCCCATGGAACAAAAATTCAACTATATGCAAATAAACTGTCGTTGTACCAGGAGTATAACCCGGTGCATGGATATCAGTCATCTGTTGCCGGTCCTATTCATTTTGGAATGAATAGCCAATTAAAAGCAGACTCCATCGTCGTTATATGGCCTGACGGGAAAATAACCAGGTTATATAATATTCAGACTGATCAACAAATTCAAATCGCTTATTCAACTAGCAATTTTTACGATGAAGAATCAGGTAATCAGGATGAAATGATTTTTCAATCTGTGAACAACAAATACGGAATTCATTTCCGGCATAAAGAAACTCCTTATACAGATTTCAACATACAGCCTTTGCTGCCGCACAAATTTTCACAAAGCGGACCAGGCATTGCTGTTGGCGATATGAATGGTGATGGTCTCGATGATTTTTTTGTGGGTGGAGCCTATCATCAATCCGGTGAACTCTTCTTTCAACAAAAAAATGGCCATTTTATTTCAATGCCATTGGAAAATAGAAAAAAATCCGAAGAAGACATGGGCTCATTGTTATTTGATGCCGATAACGATAAAGACCTCGATCTATATGTTGTGAGTGGTGGCAATGAATTCGCCGCTGGCTCTAAGTATTACCAGGATCGTTTGTACACCAATGATGGGCACGGTCACTTTAAACTTAATACAGATGCTTTGCCTGCCGAAAACGCAAGTGGATCCTGTGTTACCGCTTGTGATTTTGACCAGGATGGTGATCTTGATTTATTTGTAGGTGGCAAAATAAATCCACAACATTATCCCGAAGGAGGAAATAGTTTTTTGCTGCAAAACAGAGGTGGACGGTTTATTGATGTAACCGATGAAAAAGCTCCCGGATTGAAAAATATCGGGATGGTAAATGCTGCGATTTGGTCGGATGTTGATAATGATTATCGACCGGATTTGATCATTGCGGGTGAATGGATGCCGATAACGATATTTAAAAATGAACCGCTGCAATTCAGGAATGTTACAAAGCAATTTGGATTGGAAAATACAGTTGGTTGGTGGAACAGTATCAACGCCGGAGATTTCAATCGTGATGGAAGAACGGATTTTATTCTCGGTAATTTGGGTAACAATAGTCGTTATACCACTTCAGCAACAAGTCCCCTCAGCATTTACAGCAATGACTTCGGCAACGTAGGGAATCGCAATGCCGTTATTACCTATAATGAAAAAGGAAACAGTTATCCCATCCATCCGAGAGATGATTTGATGTTGCAATTACCCGGCCTGAGAAAGAAGTTTCCCCTGTATGATGATTATGCGAAAGCCATGATCAGAGATTTATTTTCACCGCAAGCTTTGCAACAAGCGAAGATGGTGACCGCAAATACTTTTCAATCTGTAATGCTGCAGAATAAGGTCAATCAACCCTGGACCATTTCACCACTTTGTGTCGAGGCGCAATTTGCGCCAGTATTTGGTATTCTCATCAATGATTACGATGCAGATGGTTTTGAGGACATATTACTTACCGGAAACTTCCATGGAGCTGAAGTAATCAACGGACAGTATGATGCATTCAAAGGGCTTTTCTTACAAGGGAATGGCCACGGTGATTTCAAAGTCAAAGAAAATGGCTTTCGTATTGAAGGCGATGGCAAGGGTCTTGCAGAAATTTTGCAGGCGAATAATACACCCATCATCCTAGCAGCGTTAAATAATGATTCACTAATTGCAGTAGAATGTCGTTCTCCCAACAAAGGACTTCGAATGCTGAAGGTAAGCTCAGATGATGCTTTAGCGATTATTCAGCTTGACAATGGAAAAACAATCAGGCAGGAATTTTATTATGGTTCCGGATATTTATCCGGAACAGGAAGATATCTGCGACTACCCAATGATGCGAAATCGGTTGAGATATACAACTACAAACGAGTGAAAAGAAAATTATCGTTCTAACGTGAGTTTTGGATGTTTTTGGATGAGAAATGAGTGCTTTTCATTGTTCCGTTAGGAACTAGTGATGATTGATATTATAAATGTTGCACCCCGAGTTGTCTGAAAAGTGTTTAGTTGCACGAAGGACACTAAGAAAACACAAAGGGCACAAAGAAACCAGTACCTGTGTTCAAACGTTGTGTTCTTTGTGTCCTTTGTTGTGTCCTTTGTGCTCCGCAAATTAATATCATTTTAATCCAACAGAATCAATCCTGGTGAAGTAACGAACTTCATATCTTACCTGGTTTTTACCAGGAAATAAAACCTTTTTATTTTTTTTAAGTGCCATCTTGTTTTTATCGAGATGAAGGATGATAAATTCAGAAGCGGAATTACCTATTGCATCAGCAATAGATAAGATGGAATCGGTTAACTGATATTTATATTCCAGTTGCTCTCCCAGTCCTTTTCTGAGTACCGTATTGTTTTTCCTGTATTCATAAACTTCTTTCGGATACGGATTCGTATTGGTAAAACTAAACCCGTTATAATTATCATAAATAGAATCCATTCGCCAGTTGCCAATGATCTGCACATCAGCCGATGGATTACACGATGCCCACGCTAAGCATAGCGTCAGTATTAAAATTTTGACAGGTATTGTCCCGCTCATTGCCAAACAAAATAAGGGAATAGGGTTGTAATCTATTGGGGATTTTTAAAGTTACCAGGAAAATAAGGCATAACAAATAAGACGATGAATAGCCTGGCAAACAACTGAAAATGTTTCACAGATCGGAAGAGCGTCGTGTAGGGAAAGAGTGTAGATCTCGGTGGTCG
>CAMLEX010000489.1 GCA_946479055.1 uncultured Bacteroidota bacterium
CATTAGGTATTTCGGGAATACTGAATTCAGTGGAATTGGTAAATATGAGTTTATATCCTGAAGCCGGCTGACCATTTTGCCGGGCGCAGAGCGTTTCTCCGCAGAAATTTATAGAGATCGTATCCTTAAATAGAAGATAATTGCCAATGTATTTTTCAAGTGTATCTTTTGTCGGATAATGAACGGGTTTAAAAACAGGTTTGTAAAAATCTTTCCAGCCATATACCCGGGCTACACTATTCAGTACTTCAGGAATGATCGAATATTTGTCGCCATTGATCATGATCACTACTCCATTCCCACCCTCGATGCTGCCGTACGATGTACACAGGAAACCTTCATTGCCTCCATTGTGATTGAAATAACGCTCCTCTCCTTTTTTGACAATGAATACACCCAGTGCAGCATTACTATCAATGTAAGGCGTCAGTCTTTTTTGTGTCAAAGCCTGGTTAAGCACTTTCGCCGATTTGTTTTTATAAGCCAATTGTGTTTCTATAATATATTTTGACAGATCGGAAGGAGTAGTCCAAAGACCCGCAGCCGCTTGTTCAGGATACACATGGTATTTGCCGTTTATAGCCTTCCCGTTTATATAAGCGGTTGCTAATTCTGGCGTGCCGGCAGCAGGAGGTTGTGTAAAGAAACTGTTCGACATACCCAATGGTTTTAATATTTCCTGCTGCATGTATTCTTCGTAGTGTTTGCCAGTGATGCCGGTGAGTAATAGTTGTGTGATCGTAGTACCTCCTCCCGAATATTGAAATTTCAACCCCGGCTCAAACATAGAACGAACAGGTTTGGAATTGGCTGGTTTAATCCCATCAAGAATTTGTACAACAGTAGGGCGTTCTTCCGTCATTGCATAGCCCCTGAAACCATGAACTGAAATGCCGGCCGTATGGCTCAGCAGGTTGGCGAGGGTGATCTTTTTGTTCTTCGACAAACTATCATAAGGAAATTGCCAGGATTGCAGGTACTTATTAATATCAGCATCCAGGTCAATCTTTCCCTGCTCCACCAGTTTCAACAATGCAAGGCTATTGATGCTTTTACTAATGGAAGCGGCCTGGAATCTTGTATTGATAGTCACCGGTCTTTTTTCTTCAAGGTCGGCCCAGCCATAACCTTTAGCCCAATCCAGTTTATAATCTTTGATAACAGCAATGCTCAATCCTTTGATGCCGTAAGCTTCCATTTGTTTTTGGAGATTCAGTTGCGGCAGTGTATCTCCGAAGATCAGATCCGGAGCCAGGTGATTTTCTACCGCTTTTATGCGGTCTTGTAAATTGCTTTGTTGTGAATAACAGGATAACGTGCCGCAGGCAACGAGTAGCAGGAATAGCAGGCGCATAATAATAATAAGGTTTTATTAAAGATAAGATACAGTAGGAAAAGAACAATTTCATAAAAAACATAGGCAGGCAATATCCGGGTATTGCTGCATTGAGCGATACAATAGCCGCTCTCCTTCAATATTTTAAAAAATGAAAGTTCTTTTAGTTAGTGCGGTTCACTTATTTAATGTCCGGCAAGCTGCTTTTGCATTACATCTGTTAACATATAAATCCTCGCTTGTTTGATAAGACCATTTTCTAAATCATAGATTACGCAAAAGGGAACACTTACTTTTTTGTTAGTAGGTTGAATGCCGGCAAATTCGCCTATATGTGTTCCTTCAAAAGTTGCTTCTAAAACAGCTTTGTCATCTGTAATGATCATATTACGAATGGTGGCTTTGGCATCAAAAGCGATATGATACATGTATTGAAGCATTTGCCTGACGGCTTCTCTCCCTTTTGTTTCTTCACCGCTGCTCATATGAATAAAGACGGCATCTTCTGCTACATATTGCACATCATGTGTTTTAAAATAAGCTTCCATGTTTGAGCGGGAAGCAGCATCAACTTCGGGTTGAAGTATAACATTTTCCATAACAAAAATTTTGAGGTAAATAAATTCTATTTCAAAAAGGCAGGAGAAGATTATCCAGGGGGTATGTGTAAGTTTAGCATAGAAAATTGCCATGTCTAAGGTAAGATATATAGTTGCTTTTATTTTCTACTTTTTCTTTTACCTGGAAACGAAAACATTCATAGCAAGTAATTTTGCAGGACAACAAAACAGTGAGGGCGGCACTGAGCCTGCCAAAGGGTGATGGAAGAGAAAGAAAAAGATAATACTGCCATCGTTATTGGCTTTACCGGCGATGTGATGATTGGCCGGAACGTGAATGAGCAGATTGCAAAAACAAACTACGCTTATCCATGGGGAAATGTATTGCCGGATTTGAAAAGAACAGATCTTACTATCATCAACCTTGAAACAACCTTAACCACCAGCACTCAAAAGGTATATAAAACTTTCAACTTTAAAGCAAGACCTGAGCATGTAGAAGTTTTGTCAAAAGCAAGTATTGACCTGGTAAATCTTGCCAATAATCATATCCTCGATTTTGGCGTGCAGGGCCTAACAGAAACAATCCAGGTGCTTGACAATGCAGGTATCAGGCATGTAGGCGCCGGCGACAACCTGGCCGCAGCATCAAAGGCTGAAAAGTTTTTCAAAAAGGACCTGTGGATAACAGTGGTTGGGCTTACCGATAACGAACCCGGGTGGCATGCTACCGATACTACTCCCGGTACCAATTATATTGCAATTGACGACAATATTGCTATCAGCGATATTGAAGCTATGAAAGAAAGGATTGAAGCAATGAAACAGGACACCAACCTGCTGATTGCCTCCATTCATTGGGGACCCAATATGCGGGAGCGGCCCAATAAAACCTTTATTGATGTTGCGCACAGCCTTATTGATAGTGGCGTAGACATCCTTCATGGTCATAGTGCACATATTTTCCAGGGAATTGAATGGTATAAGAAAAAACTCATCCTTTACGATACAGGTGATTTTGTAGATGATTACAGGGTTGATCCGGAACTTAAAAATGATCACTCCTTTTTGTTTTTGTGTACGGTTGATAAAAAAGGAATCAGGCGACTGCAACTCATTCCTGTACTTATTGCTGACATGCAGGTAAACCTTGCCACAGGAGCAGATTATGACTGGTGCATACAACGAATGAGAAAACTTTGCGCTCCTTTCAAAACAATGCTTCTTGATAATGGCGAGGTGGTAGTATAAGAAATAAGAATAGCCGTTTATGGTTTTACTATTGAAACATACAGGCAGCCCTTACTTGAAAAACAGCAGGCTAAAAATTTTCATTGAGATTTTTAAGGACTTCAAAAGTTTATTGGCTCAAGAGTAGAAATACATTATATATAAACATATGAAAATTGATCAGAATCTACCTTGTCGTTGTAATTACAAAAACTTTGCGCACTAAATTCTTTTTGTGTCTTATTAGAAATTCGGGATAGAATCTTTTCCGATAAAGCTTTGTAATCTTAATTGGATGCACCTCCTGCATCAACAATGGCTTTACGAAGCAGGTAAATTTCTGAAACTTTAAAAGGTGTATGTACAAATTCAGGAAGCTTTACATCTCTACTATTTTTTTTGCGAGGCGGTTGTTAATAATTTCAATTCTATTTGAATAGATTGGAGAGTGCAAATAACATGATCCTATTTTTCAATTGCGTTTGGCATACCTACTATTTGTTGTTTCAAAAAGGATATGGCTGTACTCAACAAAATTCAAGCTTTTAAGAATACGCAAAATCCACTATTTTACCTATGAAGAATAAACCATTTTAGCAGGATGTATTTCACATTAACAACCATACAATTTATCAAATTACATTGTGTAAGTGTAAACAATTAATAAGAAAAAATATTTCGGAATCTTATTTTGATTAGGTAATTTAATTATCAGATTCTAGTTTATTAAACATTTGTTCTGCAACTTTAGCCCGCCCCCATCGAAGACTATTTTAAGCCGCATCCACCATTTAGTTTCCAATTTAATCATACGGGTTACGTGAATAAGAAGTGCGTTTTGTATCGCATTAAGTTGCTGACCCTTCCTGGCAGTGTTAATTATTTTTTTCAATCTACCCTCTCCTTTAAACAGGTTCTTCCAAGTTATTAAATCTGGCATAGCATGAATTAGTAATTATAAAACCAAAAAGGGCGTAATGCCGAAAAGCCCAAAAAAGAGTAGGCAACAAAAACCTTATCAACCATGAAAAAGACATTGGAACATCTTGAACAACTGCTGAAGGAAAACAAAACGAAGACAGGTCATTTACCTGCCATTAAGCCCACGTTCAAAATCGACATTGCTGATGCGGGTAGTTTTTTTATTGATCTGAAAACAAATCGTGTGACGGAGCAATCGGATGCAGATCCGGATTGCACCATCCGAATCCCTTCAAAAGCAGTGCTGGAAGAAATGATAAAAGATCCGGGCAAAGCCTGGACGCTCAGTAGCAATGGAACAATCACAACTTCTGAAAGATTCTCTTCTTTGATTTTGGCGGAATCATTGTTTCCCGGTGCATTGCAAAAATCACTGACCGCCCGTCAATATCAGGCCCTTTTCCCTCACCTGCTGCCCAATGCTTATTCCGGCATCAGGACAGAAGAGTTTTTCGAAACCATTGTTCCGCAGAAATTAAAGGATAACCCCAAACTATTGAGCACTGTCGTTGCGGC
>CAMLEX010000490.1 GCA_946479055.1 uncultured Bacteroidota bacterium
GTGGTAATGATGCTGTAATCGTATTTACTTCTGTCGGCTACGAAAAGAATGAGGTAGCGGTAGGCGGAGGTAATTCTTTGTCGGTAACCATGACCGATGATGTAAAAAATCTCAATGAAGTAGTTGTTACAGGTTTTGGCGTAAAGAAGCAAACACGCAAACTTGCTTACGCTATACAGGAGGTTAAAGGGGAAGAACTATCAAGAGCTGGACAGGTAAGCGTTGTAAACTCGTTACAAGGTAAAGTGTCTGGTGTAATGATTAATCAGGGCGCTGGTGGTCCCTCTTCAAGTTCACGGATTCGCATCCGGGGTAATTCAAACATCAGTGGTAATACAATGCCATTGTTTGTAATAGATGGAGTATTGATTCAGCCAGGATCATCTGGTGCTGATTCATGGGGCGATAACCGCGATTTTGGTAACCAACTAAAAAATTTGAATCCGGATGATTATGAAAGCCTTACTGTATTAAAGGGATCAGCTGCAAGTGCATTGTATGGCTCACAAGCTATAAACGGTGTTATCCTGATAACTACAAAAAAAGGAAAATCCCGTCCGGGACTTGGGGTAACCGTTAATCAAACTTCTACCTGGAACAACGTTTACCGTTTACCAGACTTTCAAAATGAATATGGAGGTGGCATTAGCCCAATCTTTGCAAAAACAACTGATGGGAAAGACATGATCCCTAATGATGATTATGCTCCTTATTACAGTTTTGGACCAAAATTCGATGGCCGTAATGTAGTGGATGCTGATGGAGTTGTTCGTCCGTACAGAGCAAACAATATGAAGGATCTGTACCAGACCGGATATATCAATAACACTAATATCGCTGTAGAAGGAGGAAATGATAAAACAACTGTAAGATTCTCCTATACAAAAACAAATCAATCAGGTATTGTATCAACCAATACTTTTAAAAGAGATAATTTTAATCTCCGTGCTACACAAAAGATTGGAAATTTTTTGACCATGGATGCATCAGTGAGTTATGCAGTATCTAACTCAAAAAATCCTATGCAGCAAGGAGGACAGGGAAGTTTGTTGTATCGCCTGGCTTATTCTAATTCCCGCGGTTTTCCAATAGACAATCTTTTTGAAAATTACATTGACAAAGTGAATGGTGGCCGTGTTCAGAAATCCCCTTATTTACGTGGGTCTGTTACAGACGATATGTGGACCATTTACCAAACCAATGTGAGCCAAAAGGAAAATAACTTATTGGCTAACCTGGATATTACTGCGAACATCACTCCTTGGTTAAATTTATTGGTGAGAGCCAACATAAATAGTATTGGTATAGTTAATGAAACTAAAGAAAGAGGTGACGGTCCAGGGTTTAATAGTAGCAGTTATGGCAGATATGCCCTATACAATTCCGAACAAAAAACTGGTAGGTTACAGGCATTATTATCAGCCAGTAGACAAATTGCAAATGATATTGAAGTGAGCCTTTCGGCTGGTGGTGAGACCCAACGGGGCTTAGGCGGAACACAATTAAGTGCATCAACAAATGGCGGGTTTAAAAATCCTGATATTTTTGCACTCTCCAATTCAAAGAATACTATCAACGTCAATACTGACCAGAGTGGTAAATATCCTCAAAGCAGGCTGGATGCATTGTATGCATACGGAGATATTACCTGGAAAAATATGGTGACACTAACAGGAAGTTTCCGTAATGATTGGACTTCTACACTAACTTATCCTGATGGTCACGGTACTTATTCTTACAATTATCCTTCAGTAGGTGTTTCATGGATTTTTTCTGAATTATTAAAAGATAATTCAACATTTGGGTTTCTTTCTTTTGGTAAGTTAAGGGCCAGTTATGGAGTTACAGGAGCTGGAACAAAAATTTATACTACTTCATCAGGTAATTATCAACTAAATGGTAATTATATTGATGTGAACGGAACAACTCTACCCCGTTATGGATTTCAAAGCAATACTCTTGGCAACAAGGATCTGAAGCCTTTAAGAGCAACTGAATATGAAGTAGGCGCAGATCTTCGGTTTTTTGATAACAGGTTAAGAGTAGATGCCGCATGGTACAAGAAGAATACTAAGAATGAGATTTTCGAATTGTCTGCTCCTCCGGAGAGCGGTATCAGTAACCGTATTGTCAATGCAGGTAATATTCAGAATAAAGGGATTGAACTTTTGGTTTCCGGAACACCTATCCGTAATAAAGATTTTGAATGGACTACGACTTTCAACTTCACCCGCAACAAAAACAAAATTATAAAATTGTACCCCGGTACGACATTTAAAGAGCTTGATCTGGCTTTCGGAAATGATGTTAAATCGGTAGCTATTGAAGGAGAGGATTTTGGTACTATCATATCAGGCTATGCTTATGCAATTGATCCTGCAACAGGCGCTAAATTATTGCAACAAAATGGTATTTACTGGCGTTCAGGTGCGTATGGCCAGGGGGATAAAAAAATTGGCAATGCCATGGAAAAATATCTCGTAAGTAATATAAACGAATTCAGGTATAAAAATTTTAATCTTTTTGTACAGTTAGATGCTAAAATTGGTGGAGACATAGCCTCTACAACGCATCAATATGGTTCCCAGTATGGAAATTATGAAAGCACTTTGTTTGGCCGGGATGCAGCACATGGTGGTATTGAGTGGATCGATGCCAATGGAGTTAAACGCAATGATGGAATTATTCCGGAAGGTGTTTTTGGTACAGGTACAATGATTAACGGTGTTGACTATAGTGGTAAAACTTATGCCGAAGCAGTTGCAGCAGGAGTAAAAAAGCCAATGTCAGCTCTTGATTATTATGAGGGTATTGCAAGTTGGGGAACGGGTATTCGGGAATATTCAGTCTTTGAAAACTCATGGGTAGCTCTTCGTGAAGTTTCTGTTGGTTACGAATTTCCTAAAGCACTAGCCAGTAAGCTTCGTATTCAGAGATTAAGGTTGAATGTGATAGGAAGAAATCTTTTATACTTGTATACAACTACTAAAGATCATATTTATCCGGAAGCTATTTATTCAAGCAGGCCTGGTGCATTCGCAGAAACAGGTGGCGGTCCTTACCAACGCCAGATTGGTTTCAGCTTAAATGCCGGATTCTGATTTGAAGAGAAACAACTAAAATTAATTACTGAAATACTATTAATATGAAATTATATAAATATTCATACTTGTCTGTTTTGGCGGCTTCTCTTTTAATTGGGAGTTGTAAGAAAGCAGACTTCGTGGAATTAAATACGGACCCTGGTGTATTATATTCTATTAAACCAGAAGAACAATTTTTAAACGCTCCAATACAGATTCACGGGAACGATTTTGAACAATTTTATGATAATTATCGCCGCATTATGTATTGGATGCAGCAATCTACTGCTCAAGCGGGTAATGGCTCTATAACACTCAAAACATTGGGTAATTTCAATTACAGGTATAGTACCTTTTATCCAACAGTTGGAGCTACATTAACCGATGTGCAAAATCTTATAGAAAAGTTGCCGGCAGAGGAGCAAGCGAAATATGCACAAATAAAAGCGATTTCTGAAGTACTTAGAATATATTATGCATTTTATGTATCAGATATCAACGGCAGTATTCCTTATACGGAATCATTCCAGGCCCGATATGGAGGAACATTAACTCCGGCATATGAAACTCAGCAAGCCTTATTTACTTTATGGAATAAAAGCTTAAAAGATATAGTAGTTTTATTAAAATCAGCTCCATCTGTAACGCAGGTAAGCTTAGGCAAAAACGATTTGTATTTCAATGGCGATGCAGCTCTTTGGGCTAAAGCTGCAGCAGGGCTTCGCTTAAAAATGGCTATGCGTTTAATGAAACGTGATGCAGCAACAGCTACAACTATTGCAAAAGAAGTGGTCGCAGATGCAGCAAACCTGATGACAAATAATGCGGAAAGTTGGGTCCTTTATGCAGATGTTAGTTTTACTTCTGGCGGTAACTGGAGCCCTGTAGAATTTCGTGCGCCTAAACCTACTGTTGATTTTATGTGGAACACCAGTGATCCGCGGTTGCGTTTATTTTATCAAAAAAACAATTATACCCAGGCTAATCTGAATGCGGCTATTACTGCCGGTGTTTATCCAGCAGGTACCACCTGGAATCCCAGGCAGTATGTAGGAGCTCCCATCAGTCCGGATGTGGTAGCGACGACGGCTAAATCATGGTTTGTAGCAAAAAAAGTATCAGATGCACTTTCGTTAGATACGGTTTCTTACCTGCAAGGGAGAATGTTTCAACCGGCATTAGATGGTGGTACAGGAAAAAACTTTTTCCCCATTATTACTTATGCAGATGAACTTTTCATGAGGGCTGAGCTGGCTGCCAGCGGTATTACCACAGAAGATCCCCAGGCATTGTATTATGCAGGCATTGATGCTTCGGTTAAGTTTTATGACCTGGCAGCAAAAAATGCCCAGTTGCCGGATTATACTGCGGTAACTGATGCTGAGTTAACGGCTTACAAAGGAGCTACAGGCGTAAATTACGAGCCTGCTAAAGCTCTTGACCAAATTGCCGTACAAGCATACATAAACTTTTATAAGCAGCCCAATGAAGCCTGGGCTCAGTTTAAAAGAACCGGAATGCCTAACTCAAC
>CAMLEX010000491.1 GCA_946479055.1 uncultured Bacteroidota bacterium
TACCACCAATAAAAATATCGGCATCTCCATCCTTATCAAAATCCGCTACCGCTATTGCCAGTTTGCTACTACTCATTTGCGGAAGAGCATTTACTGCTTTTGAAAATTCTCCTTTGCCATTGTTCAAATAAAGACGGTCAGCATATTCAGGTGAACCATCCATATACTCATTACCCCCACTGACAACATACAGATCTGGAAATCCATCGCCATTTGCATCAAAGAAAGCAGCATTTACATCCTCACTCTCAGCATCAACTTCCCAGGGTTGTGATTTGCTTGTAATAAACGCACTTTCTTTATTCTGAATAAATAATTTTCCTGATTGCCCGATAGTCCCCCCGATAAAAACGTCTTCCAATCCGTCTTTATTTACATCTGCTTTGGCCAGCGCCGGGCCCATTCTTGAAAGTTGGTAGGGCAATAACACTTCATCCTTAAAATCTATAAACTCATTTTCTTTATGTCTAAACTGTATCCCAGCCTGGCTATTAACAACACTGAAAATCACGTGTGTTGAATCATATGTATTTGTCGATTGCGAAGCATTGGCAGGTTGCAAACTCAGTGTTTGATTAGCCGCTATATTTTTTATTTTATTGATTTCTCCGCCAGGCCATTGAATAATTAAAGAATCTATGTTCTTATTATTTCCCAAACCAAAAGACAGCACAGGAGTAACAGTAGATTGATAACCACGAACCGGAAATTGCTCCTGGTATTGTATTGTACCCTTATGATATATCCAAACTTTAGCGCCTAAGGCATAAGTATTTTTATCATTATTTCGTAATTGTATCTTCAAATAATGTTGTAACCCGTCCAGGTTATTTCGGTACAACATTACCGGTTCATTGTTGTTGCAAATTATAAGATCAAGATCACCATCATTATCCAGGTCTGCATAAGCGGCGCCATTGGAAATGGAAGAAGTAGAAAAGCCCCAGTCCTTACTTACATTGCTGAAACTGAGATCGCCGTTATTATGAAACAGGTAATTTGCCAGCTTATTGGAAGGCATTTTTTTAACAAGGTCATAGGTCTTGAAATTAAGATTTCCTTTAGCAGCTTCTTTTAGCTGTGCATCAGCAACGGTATATTTTAAAAAATCAAGATCAGTAAAATCTCTTAAATATCCGTTAGTCACCATCAAATCCTTTAATCCATCATTATCCAGGTCAGCCAGCAGCCCCGCCCAACTCCAATCTGTATTCGAAATTCCGGCTAGCTGCCCAATCTCACTGAAACGCACATTCTTTTCTTCATCAATTCCCTGGTTTAGGTGAAGCATATTACGCATCTGCTGATGATAGTAACCGCTATCCAATAATAAATGATATTGATCGTACTCATCTGCACCTTTCAATAACTTTTGACGGTAATTATCTTCGGGTAACATATCCAGCGTTAGTACATCAGGTAAGCCATCGTTATTATAATCAGCAATATCAGCCCCCATAGAATATTTGGAGATATGTGTAAATGAGTTTTGCAGAGATTGTGTAAATGTGCTGTTTTTGTTGTTTACATAATAATAATCCTGCTCGGTATAATCGCTGGTTGTGTACACATCGGGCCAGCCATCCTGGTTAATATCGCTGATAACAATACCTAATCCAAAATTCAGCGAATTATTGATGATACCAGCCTGTATTGTTATATCGGTAAAATGTATTTGCCCATCGGGTTGCGTGTCATTCCGGAATAACCGGTTGCCCAAATGAAAATTAGGTGTAGCTCGTTGCTCTCTTGTATTAAGAAATGGATTGTAGGTATGATTAGAATGATTGAGCAGAAACATATCAAGATCTCCATCCCTGTCATAATCAAAAAAGGCTGCCTGGGTAGATTGTGTGCCCGGCGCATCCAAATTATACTGTTTCGCCATTTCCTTAAATACAGGTTTGCCGTTGAGCACCCCTGAATTAATAAAAAGCTCATTGCTAAGCTTTGTAGAATCCTTATAGTAACCCGAATGACAAACATAAATATCAATCAAGCCATCTCCATTTACATCTGCAATACTTACTCCTGTTGCCCATGTTTTGTTCCCGCCAACTCCGGCGTCTTTAGTAATATCTTCAAACTGAAAGTTTCCCTTATTTAAAAAAAGTTTGTTGGGAACTGCGTTGCCGGAAAAAAAAATATCAACTAATCCATCGTTATTAAAATCTGCTGCGCCGGTGCCATGTCCGTTGTAGAGATATTCATATTTAAAAACATGCAAGGAATCATCTTCCTCAACGGTATTTACAAACTTAACTCCTGTTTCCCGGGGGGGCATTAATGTAAATAATGGTTTGGGTAATGGCTGTTGCGCTCTACCCGGATAACTACTGAATAAAGTAATTACAGATAATATAACAAGTTTTGACCGAATCATATAGCCGGTTAATCAGTTAAAGAAATATTCTCATCGCCTTCTTTGTAGGGTAAAAATATCAGCAACAATGTTAGCATTTCATCTTTTGACCGCATATCACCTGATGAAAAGACATATTGCGGTGGGCTATTGGGATTAAAAGGATTATTAGCGGTGTTATCATAAGTACCTTCAATATGCACCACTGTTCCCCTGGGTATTCTTACAAATTTCTTAAACTTATAAATCTCCTGCCATCTGAAATCCCATTGAGGCACTGACGTCAACCTGATGGTATCTCCCATTGGTGTGAGACCATAGGCTAAAAAAGATTTACCAAGGTAATGCATATGCGGCCATATATACATGGCTGAAAAATCCTCGCCAGGATTTTTTATATTCAGCGTATATGTTCTTACAACATTGGGCGGAATAAGTAAGGGTGGCCTGATTTGTTCTTCCCCTATTCCACCTGAACCAAAGCTGATAACTTTTACTTTTCGTTGAACAGGCGTTTTGCTAAAGAAAAAATTTACACCGGATATACTTGTTTCTTCTTTGGCAGATGGAGCATAATGCACCGTTAATAACAGAACGCCACGTTTTGGCATCACCCAACCAATGCCTTTTGGATATGATTCATAGGATGAACCTGGTATCCAGCCACCGTAATAAGTTATTGTTTTTTTAAAGGGTATATAAGCAGCATATTTACTACGGTCATCTTCAGTCAGGTTAACAAAATCTGGACCACTATGGATGTCAATCTCTGCTGGCACTTCATGTATCGCATAGTTTACGTGATGAATAATTTTTTTGTTATCACAAAAAAACTCTACCGCTTCGATGTCAGTGGAATCCGGTAATTCAAAAGGTATTTTATATACTATAAACCGCTCATAATTATCACCGGGCAATTTGTAAGCGGAAGATGCTTTTAAAACAATATCCGGTTTCCGTTTATAAACTGTACCCTCTATGAGTTGGATGGCCGTGTCTTGTTCTTTATTTTTTATTGTTCCTTTCGGAGTTTTATTATTAACCCACTTTACAATTTTTGTAATTTCCTCAGTGCTTAATGAACGGTCATTTGCATAATGCACATAATTGTTATCAGCTTTCCAGGGTGGCATATATTTTTCCTGCACCACTTTTTTTATAAACGAAGATCTTTTAACTACATCTTCGTAAGTGGTCAAAGAAAATGGAGCAGTCTCTCCAGGTTTATGACAGGGTGTGCACCTGGTTTGTATAATAGGGGCGATATCTTTGATAAACGTAACTTCCTGCGCATAGTTCTCTGCGAGGAGCATTAACATTGTTGCCAGTAATGTTGCCATTTTATATAAGCGTTCAATACTCATTTATATAACAACCTTTGGGTTTTGTTTTTTTTATAGAGATAGGTTGGTGATTTATATATTGGGTTATCGCCAATCTCAGGTATTCTTTTTCAGGCTTGAGCTTCTTTTTCCCTAAATCAGTTACCCAATCGTCTATTGCACCCCGGTAGATTAATTTGCCTCTTTCACTCATTAAAACAACTTCAGGAGTTATAGTTGCTTCCAGATAGTTAGTCAATTTTTTTGCTGGATCAATGAACAATTGAAAATTCACCAAAAATTCTTTTTTAAATGAGTTAACTTCTTCAGGTGAATAGGATTTCCCACTTACAATACCAATAATAACGAAGCTGTCAAGGGAAAAATCCTGACTTATTTTATTTAATACGGTTGTATAATTTTTACAAAGCGGACATTCAGGAGAAAGGAAAACAAAAAGATTGAGAGGCTTGAAGATATCTTTTGTAAGCGGGTTCGATTGGCCATTTCCATCCACCAGTGAAATTTTTTTAATTTTTCTAAGGTCAAAATGGGTATCTGTTACCTGGGCCACAACAGCGAAACTCCTGCTTAATAAAAAGACCAGAAATAATTTCACAAACATCCTCCACATAACCTTTACAATATATTAAATAAACAGCTCCGGACAAAATTGCCGGAGCTGTTAAATGTTTATTATTCATTTATTGTTTATCCCACCAAACACGGCCATAAACATCTTCTATGGATGTACCAAAGCCAGCATCTTTACTCATTTCGTCTAATGCAGTTTGCTTGTTCGCCTTATTTAAATCAGTAGACGACGGTGCACTTAGAGCTGCTCTTCTCGGAATTTTGTAAACTGTATTGTCAATCTTGATGTCCTCATTGGCAAGCACAGTAGTTGAGTTAGGCAT
>CAMLEX010000492.1 GCA_946479055.1 uncultured Bacteroidota bacterium
ATGATGAATAATATCGAGGTCAAGTTTGTCGAGATTTAATTTACCAGACATTTGAGGATAGTGTTTTAAATTATTTTCATTGAATTGTACAAATATTTGAATATTTTCTATTATTTCAAAATAATTGTTGAATAATTTGGAACGAAAAAGCCATTTGGCCTATATTTGTCCTATCAAAGTTCTTTAACACGGATTACGAAGATCATGAAAGTAATCCAATACATACTGTGGGGTGATGAAATATTAGGCAGACATGCCCTCTCGTCTCGGGGGTGAGGATAACGGGATAAACGTAGCATAGAGCCGACCGTCAGGCCGACCAGGATTGACCACTAACTCTTTGTGTTATAGCTAACCGCCTCGTGGAGGTTCGATCCCTCCCCCTACAGCTCTCATTTTTCTCATGTGATTGTTAGGCCTGTAAATCTTGGATTTGCAGGTTTTTTTTTGCCCGGCCTGCAATGTTTTTTAGAAAGTATTAAAGATTCTTATGGGGAATATTAGTCAGCGATATTCTCAGCTGGGGAGAGAATAACGGCATAATAAAACCGGAATACCGACCAGGAATGCACTAACTCTTTGTTTAGTTAACCGACTTTTGAATCTTTAATTCCTCTCTTCCGCTCTCCTTTTCATTGTGAATCCTTCCCGTAATTTTTAATCTTCGGTTTTGCTTTATCCTAATTTCCTATCTTCCAATTTTTTAACAAGGTTCCATTCTATTCCCAACCGTCATTAGTTTTGCCCAAAACTCTAACCAAATGAAAAAAATACTATTAGTCAGTGCACTCTTTTCAATTTTTATTGCATCTGCCCAGGATAAAACTGTTAAAGATTTAAAAGACGCTTCGGGAAGAGCAATAAAAAAAGATCCAAATGATACCATTTCCAAAACATGGAAAAAAGGTGGTTTATATGGTATTAATGTCTCCCAGGGATCGTTAAGCAACTGGGCGGCTGGTGGTGACGATTTTTCGCTTTCTTTAAATTCCGTATTGAGCCTGTTTGCATTTTATAAAAAAGATAAACATAGCTGGGATAATACATTTGACTTTAATCTGGGCTATGTAAAAACAACCAGCCTTGGCAGCCGAAAAAATGATGACCGCTTTGATCTTCTTTCAAAATATGGTTACGCATTGAATTCAAAACTGAACGTGGCGGGTTTATTTAATTTTCGTTCACAACTTTTTAAAGGTTATACGTATGATGACGATGGTGTAAGAACGCTGTCTTCCGCATTTCTTTCCCCTGCCTATATTTTAGTAAGCCCCGGTCTGGATTTTAAGCCTAATGCTGATCTTTCGATTTTTGTTTCGCCAATCACTGCCCGCTGGACCATTGTAAAAGACGACACACTTTCTGCAAAAGGATTATATGGTGTTGATCCCGGTAAACATTCAAATGCTGAGTTCGGCGCGTTTGTATCCGTTAATTATCTGAAAGAATTTAATAAGAATATTACCTATAAAAGCAGGCTGGATCTTTTTTCAAATTATAGACGTAAGCCCAAAAACGTGGACCTTTATTTTACCAATGTTCTGAATGTAAAATTGTCTAAAATACTTTCGCTTACCTGGAGTGTTGATATGATCTATGATGATGATGTGCGATTGTTTGGTAAAAACAATAATGGAGCTGCCTTGCAGTTAAAATCATTAGTAGGTATTGGCTTACTTGCAAAATTCTGATCTTATATAAAAAATGAGGACCGCAAATGCAGGCCCTCATTTTTTAACACCTCAACTCTACCTCAACGTTTCTTTAGGGTCTCAGCTTTCCTCTAAACGGTAATTGATAGGAAGGGTACGCCATGTTTTTACGTTTTTGCCTTTAACCTGACCTGGCGTCCATTTTGGCATTTTTGATACCACCCTGATCGCTTCTTCTTCCAGGCCATAGCCAATTTTATTACCTATCGTGGATACATTTGACACATTACCATTTTCATCTACACCAAACTGTACTGTTACTATTCCTTCTATATTATTGTCGATAGCATCCTGAGGATATTCAATAGTATTGGTTATATAATTTTCCATCGCAGTTTGTCCTCCATTATAGGCAGGTAGCACTTCCGTGCGATTATAATATCCCATCTTGTCCTTTTCCATTTTCACCTTTGTATCATCCGCTGCAATATTTGTGCTGACCTTCCCGGATTTTTTAGGCTTTGCAGCAACAGGCGGATCAGTTTTTACTATTGTATCGGTTTCACTTGTTGCCGGTGTAGAATTATTTGCCGATTTTTCATCATTACAGCCTATAAAAAATAAAACAGATAAAAAAACAACAAGGGAACTTTTGATCGCAGTAGTTAATCCGTTGGAATTCATAACCTTAAAATTTTAATGTATACATAGCCTACTGGTTATAATCCAATTAAAATGCCACAACAGATATAAATATAGTTCCTGTCCATTATGATAGGTTGAAACACACTGGCTTACCTTTGCCGGCTGATGGGACAAAAAAAATTAATACGTTTTGAAGAACTGAAAACATTCCCGAATGTGTTGCAATATCCTGAGAACATGGCAGGCAACTGGAATGAGTTTTGGAAAAATAATAATCCAATTGTATTAGAACTTGCATGCGGTAAAGGAGAGTATGCAGTAGGGTTGGGAAAACTCTATCCGGATAAAAACTTTATGGGAATTGACTTAAAAGGTAATCGCATCTGGGTAGGTGCAAAAAAAGCATTGCAGCAGAATTTAAAAAACGTAGCTTTTTTGCGTACACAGATCGACCAGGTCGGTGATTATTTTTCCGCCAATGAAGTGGATTCTATCTGGATCACTTTTCCTGATCCGCAATTGCGAAAATCAAAAGCAAAAAAAAGATTAACCCATCCAAAGTTTCTGAGGATCTATCAACAGTTTCTTATTCCCGGCGGTTTGATACATTTAAAAACCGATAGCCCCGATCTTTATGAATTTACTAAACTGGTCATTCAATTATATAATGGTGTATTGCATACAGACTTTGATGATACATATAAGGAAGCGGATATTCCTGAAGATTTACGCATAAAAACCCATTACGAATCGCTGGATATAGCCGGCAGCAACAGGATTCATTATCTCTGTTTTTCATTACCGAAAGAATTGCCTGGTAAAGAAAAAGATGAAGAGCTAAAACAATTATTGAAAGATGAACCAGTGGATTGAGGGCATCGATTACTACATTAATGAAGATGGACTGGTGGTATTAACTGAAAAATATCATCTTGAAAGAGGCTATTGCTGCGGTAATGGCTGTAAACATTGTCCTTATTTGTACGAGAATGTACCCGAACCGAAGAAAAGCTGGCTGATAAAAACCAATCCTACTAAGGACAAACGCTAACTATCAAACTCATACTTATCTTTTCTTTCCATTGATTCATTACAAATAAAAAAACCTCTTCATATTTTGAATTGTAATTAAGTTGTGTATCTTTAATGCCAGTGTTTTTACCTAGTAAAACTCCTTCCTATTTAATCCTGAAATCCGGATACCAAATTCCATTTCCCTTGATTCACTCCAAAGATTTTTCTGATTAGTACAACTTTTAATAGTTGCTATCTTTTGTTACAATTGTATCAACCGGTAGTAAAAATCTTTTCTGTAATCAAACTACTAACTATGCTTATTATACAAGCAAAATTTTCCGCTGCGAAGCAGTGTAAAAAAGAGGATTTTGTGGGCCTAATCGTTAATGGCAAATTACTACTGCCTGGTAACGATAATTTTTACATCAAGGAAATAATCAATTCCACTTTCCAGCTAAAACATAATATTCAAGTTCCTAATGCTAATGTAAGCTTCGCCAGTCTGTGCAATACGGCATTGATTGAATCACAAAGAAAACAAAAAAACAAGCCTATAAAGGCCAGTGTTGCCAATTCCTGGTAACACAATTTGTGTCTTAATAAATTAAGCAAATAGCAAATTATTAATTGCCCGGACAATACAGGAAGAATATGTTTAACACCACCAACGAACCAATTGTGATAGAGATACAAAAAGCCACACCATTGCTTTTTAAACAAGAATTGTCAACTCAGGTAAAAATTAAAGGAAAATTTTTTTACCAGGGTGATCAGAAATTTTATGTACGCGGTGTCACCTATGGCGCATATAAGCCAGATGAAGAAGGAAAAGAATATACAGATATAGGGCAAATAGAACGGGATTTTGCAATGATGGCTGCCAATGGCATTAATACTGTTCGAATTCCTCACACTACGCCTCCCCGGATATTATTGGATATAGCACACAGGCATAAGCTTAAAGTAATGGTAGGGCTTTCAGCTGAGCAGTACGTCGGATACCTTATCGACCGGAAAAAGGCTCCCGACATTATGGAAATTATACGTGAAAAGGTAAGATCATGTGCAGACCATCCTGCACTTTTATGCATAGCAATCGGAAACGAAGTGCCCGCTTCTATTGTCAGGTGGTATGGACGGAAAAAAATTGAAAACTACCTGAAGAAGGTTTATAAAGTAATTAAAGAAATTGCCCCGGAATCAATTGTTACTTATGTTAATTACCCTACCACTGAATATTTGCAACTTCCTTTTTTGGATATGTTGTGTTTCAATGTCTACCTGG
>CAMLEX010000493.1 GCA_946479055.1 uncultured Bacteroidota bacterium
TTCTAAAATGCTTTTTATGAAGAGAGTAATTCTTTTACCTGCATTATTTTTTTCTTAACGGGCAGATCATTGATCAGGACAAGAGCTATAAGGAAAAAAGGGACACAGGGAGCCTTGTACCTTACCAGCGAGCCGAAATTATAGGTGGTAAATCCTACTGCAAAACCAAAGATCAGGGCAAAGGAAATACAAAAAAGAATTTCTTTATTATTTATCAGGTGCCTGAAGAAACGGCCTGCTCCTGTTTTCCGGATCACTTTTATGGTAAATAATAAAATCAATAAACTTTCCAATGCAGACAAAAGCATGACTGGGTTACTGACTTCCCATACATAAGGACGGAAAAAAGTAACGTTGATAGCGGCTGGAACTTTAGAAACAATGCTTAGTGGGCTACTGAAATTAATCTCACCTAAATTATAGGAAGAGCCGGTCCGCACTGCGTTTCCCCTTCGATCGGCAGTAGAAGTCCTGGTATGATAACCCTGGTAGGTTTGAGCAGTTTCCAAAATATTTTCTAAGGAAAAACGTTCCAATGATTTACCGATTTCATTCAGGGTTAATGCGGCTATTCCGAATATGAAGGCACCCAATAAAGGCAAGGCCAGTGTTTTTAAAGCCCTGCTCTTGATTTTTGATTTTAAAGCCAATACGGTATATAAAGCAACGGCTATCAAAAGAGCCATGGCAATGTAGGCTTTAAGCGTTATGATGACGTAAAAGCCCAAAACAACCATGACAATCGATAAAATCTTATGGCGGCCAAAAACAAAAAGATTTTGAATGTAGTAAACAATGACACCTACAAATAACATGCAAATACTATCCTTCATAATTCCCGCACTCCAGAATGCCACACCAGGGATAAACAAAGCTGCAATGGCTAATTGTTTGTGTAGTTTGGGATATAACCGGAAAAAAGTCAGGAAGATAAGCCACATACCGAGAAATGAAAGTGTAGAGAAGAGTAAGGTACAAGCCCAGTAAGAATTGAAAGAAAACAGGTTAAGAAAACCCGCAAAACAATAAGTGAATAATTTTGAATCAGAGCCTTTAATAAGAGATCTTAATAAGAAATCGTCAAAAAAAACAGCGAAGCCATTTCCTGCACCTATAACCTGGTCATAAATTTCTGAAGCGCCGTTAAAATACATAGTAGTATCGCCACCACCATAATAATAAACGTAAACCCATCCAAACCCTAACCCACAAAAAAGCTTAAGAGTAAGCCCTTTCATAAAATACCCCCTGATGGCTTTTCCCGGAAGCTTTTTGGAAAATGACGAACCAATGGCAAGGATCAGGGAAAAGTATAGCAGGATCAGAACAGCATCAAGACCGGTAATATAGTATTTCATATTCTTGCGGGTGTAAAAATACCAATTCAGTTTTTAATATTTTAAAAACGGGTAAACCAGCCCAGGTTTAATTTGGAACTAAAGTTTATAGCAACAGTATATTTACTTTTTAAATTGTAAAACAGCAGTATTGTTAAGTTCATTATGAATCTCACAACAAGTAATAATAAACCCTTTTTTAATTCTCTGCAGATTTTCCGTGGAATTGCGGCATTGATGGTCGTGTTTCATCATGAATGGAGGGCCTTTGCCCATTTTTACAAGGCTGATAATGAGCTTTTTGGTTTTATTGCTGGTTTAGGCAAATATGGAGTTGATTTCTTCTTTGTTTTATCTGGCTTCATTATTACTTATTCAAATTATGGGAAAGCAGGAAAGCTTTCTGAAACCCGGACTTATATGGTAAACAGGGTTTTGCGCATATACCTGCCCTTTCTGCCAGTATCAGTACTCATGTTGTTGCTTTACTATATGTTTCCCACGGTTTCTGAAGGACAAGAAAAGGATATTAGTTTGCTTACTTCGTTAACCCTGGTTCCTGCTGGTAAGCCGGCTCTTACAGTTGCATGGACTCTTGTTCATGAAATGATGTTTTACCTGCTTTTTTTAAGCTGGTTTTTTTCAAAACGTTTTTGGTACTGCATTGTGATCATCTGGACGTTGCTGATAATTTATTTGAATTATTTCGCTGCTGATCTTAATTGGAACCAATCTTCATTCCTGCATTATTTTGGCTCATCTTATAATCTTGAATTTATCCTGGGGTTTCTAAGCGCAATGGTTATAAGATACAGAGGGATACAAAACCGGAAGATTTATTTAGGAGCTGGAATTGTAATAATTCTTAGTGTGATTTTATTAAAATGGATAAATAGATCGGAAATTTCAATAGACCCAGGTGTGAATTTTATACTGGCTATAGGTTTTGGATGCATTATTTTGGGTAACATCGGTTCCCGGTTAGATAACCATGGTTCAAAAAGTTTATTAATGATTTTAGGCAACGCATCCTATTCCATCTATCTTGTTCATAATCCATCCATATCAATATTGGTACGAACTTTTCTTAAGCTCCCTGCCTCTATACCTTCATTTGTTATATTTATTATTATTTTTTTGATATGCTGTATTGTTGGAATTATTTATAGTAAAATATTTGAGGAGTATTTTCTGAAACTGTTCAAAAAGAAATTAATTCCGGCTAAAAAGGAAGTAAAGCCAAGGCCGGAAATTGCCTGAAGTAATGGGAAATTTTTCCCCACAGATTTAGCAATCCCAATCTTATCTAATTTTTATTATGCCCCGTATAATCCGTATCCTCAATCGTCTCGCTGTTGGTGGTCCCTTATTAAATGCCAGCTATCTTACCAAATACATGGCCCCCGAATTTGAAACCATGCTGGTGGTAGGAGAAAAAGAAAGCCATGAGAAAGATGCCAGTTTTGTAACAGATGCATTGGGGATACAACCCGTGTTTATTCCGGAAATGGGCCGTTCTATTGATCCGAGAAAAGATTATGTGGCCTATAAAAAAATGAAGAGACTGATCGCAGATTTTAAACCGGATATTGTTCATTCCCATGCTGCCAAGCCAGGTGCTATTGGCAGAATGGCTGCAAAAGCAATGAATGTTCCGGTGATCGTTCATACCTATCATGGTCATGTCTTTCATTCTTATTTTCACCCGCTGAAGACAAAACTTTTTATTAATATAGAACGAAAACTGGGCAGGAAAACGGATGCTATCGTTGCCATCAGCCAACAGCAAAAAAAAGAGCTGACGCTGGATTTCAATATTGCAGCCGAAAATAAATTCAGGGTTATTCCACTTGGGCTTGACCTTGATAAATTCCAGGCCAACCGGGAGGAGAAACGCCAGGCTTTCCGGTCATCCTTTGGTATTAATGATGACGAAGTGGTGCTGACAATTACCGGACGATTGGTTCCTATCAAAAATCAGGTATTGTTTTTAGAAGGCATTAAACACTTGTTGCAAAATAGTCAGCAAAAGATCAAAGCGTTTATTGTAGGCGATGGCGAATCGAGGAAACAGCTGGAAGAAAAAGCCCGGCAACTGGGCATAGGCTTCAGTACGGAAAAAGATACCCTGCATAATCAGCCGCTGGTATTTACTTCCTGGCGAAGTGATATTGATCATATCAATGCGGGTTCAGATATTATTGTCCTCACTTCCTTTAATGAAGGTACCCCCGTCAGCCTGATAGAAGCACAAGCTGCGGGCAAGCCTGTCGTTTCCACCAGGGTCGGCGGAATTGGGGATGTAGTAAAAGAAAATGAAACAGGTCTTTTATCGGATATAAATGATACTATTACATTCTGCAATAACCTGTTGCGCATGACAGAAGATAAAGAACTACGCGGTAAATTCGGGCAAGCTGGTGAACAATATGTTACGACAAGATATAGCTATCGCCGGTTGGTAACGGATATGGCTGCGTTGTATAATGAGTTGTTAAACAGGAGGTGATGGGTTGGGAAGGGTTGAATGTGGTTTAATGGTTGTTGAATAATGCTTGAATGTGGTTTAATAGTTGTTGAATAATGGTTGAATGTTGGAGCAGGAATTTTTTGACTTTTCACTTTTAAAAAATGTTCAATTTTTTTTCGAAAAAGAAATCAAAGAGTGAAAAATTTGATTATTCTGTTTTAAAAACGGATATCCATTCGCATTTGCTTCCGGGAATAGATGACGGGGCAAAAGACCTGGAAACTTCCCTCCAACTTATAAGGGGAATGAAAGATTTGGGTTACCAGAAGTTGATCACTACACCACATATCATCTGGGATATGTATCGCAATACCCCCGCCATCATCAATGGCAAACTGGAACTGGTACAAGAGGCGATTAAAAAGGAAGGGATTGAAATTGAAATTCATGCTGCAGCTGAATATTTCCTGGATGAACATGTAGAAGAGTTATTAAAAATCAGAGAGCCACTGCTGACGATTAGTGGAAATAAGGTATTGGTTGAATTTTCCCTGGCATTTCCTTCCTTGAATATCAAGGATATTTTATTTGACATGCAAATGCAGGGTTACCAGCCTGTCATCGCCCACCCCGAACGCTATATTTACCTGCAACAGAATAAAGAATTTTACCGGGAATTAAAAGATATTGGCTGCCTTTTCCAGCTGAATCTTCTTGCCCTGTCTGGTTTTTATGGCCGCTCGGTAAAGGATCTTGCCGAATACCTTCTCAATAATGACTTTTAT
>CAMLEX010000494.1 GCA_946479055.1 uncultured Bacteroidota bacterium
GAATATAACACTAATCCTGCTTTCTGATAAGTTGTTATCGGAAGGCCAGGTTTAAAATTCTTTATCGGTGATTACCACCTTTGGTAGTCTGTATCGGGAAGGAAAAATAACGTTTACCAGGATAGGCAGCTATAATTAAACAAAGGCTTTGTTGGCGATGGGGTAAATGATCGGGTAACTGTTTTTTAACAGTTAGCTTGGTCTTTTATTCTTTTTTTTCAAAGACAACCAGTCAAGAAAATAAATGACTTTCAAAGAAAGGCTGTTGTAAGAAGGAGAGTCTATTGACTTTTCCAGGTTACGGTAATATCGTTCCATTACCAACTGGTTATATAGCTCTGAAGAAGTCTTCCAGGTAAGATTGATAAAGCTTCCCGGTCCAAATTGCCAGGTATAGTTCATGTCAATATTAAAAAGGTTGACATTGATATCAGGGTTCTGATTTATTGATGCGAGTCTTTCCACATTGCCATCTGATTTGAGATTCATGAAATCGTAATACCTTACTTTACTCCAGTAATGACGAATACGCAATGTTAATCCCTTTTTATTGGTGAAGTTGTATTTGATGTTCAATATATTTTCCGCAGTCCTTATTTTGCGCAGGCTCATAAAGACACTGTCTGCCTTATCAGATATAGCGGCAAATCCAAAATTTCGGTTATGAAATTCAAAGAGATGACTCAATCCCACACTTAATTTGTTATTGAAGCGATAGCCGTTGCTAACATTCAATTCAAGGTTGCTTGTATTATATTTTGCCGACACACGGTGATATACTTGTACAGATGCTGAATATTTCTTAGCACTATTGGTGTTTATGCCAATGCCTTTCATCCAGGAGCCGGGTTGTTTCACCATCCATCCATTCAGTCTTGCTTCATAAAAATCATTACGTTCCGGTCTTATATCTCCGTTCACATTAATGGACCAAAGGTTTTTCAGTTGTGAATTGATATTGGCATTTACCCGGAAATTCTGGTATTGTCTTGGCAAATAAAGTTGGGAGTAGTTACCGTTGAGGTTTAGATAAATATTATTGTAAAAACTTTTTGGCTTTACCCACTTGTAGCTTGCATAAAAACCATGTGTTATATAGTTGTTATTCGTGAAATAGCCCATGTCACTCGGATCATATTTATCATCAGCAAACGTTCGGCTGACATAAAAGTTGAAACGCCCCTTAAACTTGCCAAGGAAAACCATATACATATTGCCTCCTAATGTTTTGTTGGGTGCCTCATAACCAATTAGGCGGCTATGCGCTACCTGTCCCCATACGTTCCAGTCAATATTGTTATCATAAAGGTCCCAGTCAACAGAGCTTACATTGGCATCATAATCTTTGCCACTACGCCATACATTGGTATTGATAAAAGTAACTCTTGAATTATTTTTCAACCCCTGATCAAGTACAAGGATATTATAATTGGTCAATGGGTCGGTTAGTATTTTATATTTTTCTTTGTTATTGTTTTCAATGGTTGCGTATTGTGCACTGGTGATGGCATTAAAAATACCAATGCCTAATTTTTTCTTTGTACGGCCACTTATCTTGGTAGCATTGATCAATCTTGTTTGTACAGGATTTTCAATAATTTTTTCATCTGTTTGCAGGTCGTAAGAATCACTATAATGAAGCGGCTGTCCACCAATCCGGCGGCTGTAAAACAAATTACCTTTATTAAAAAGCTCGGTGCCTTCATTGAAGAAAGAACGGTTCTCGCTGAACTTTACTTCGAAAGGAGAAAGATTTAATACCTGGTTATCGCTTTGTACCTGTCCAAAGTCCGGGATCAAGGTCATATCCATGGTAAAGCCGTCGTTGATGCCGTATTTAACATCCATCCCTCCGTTAACTGATGTTTTCCAGGTATTGGTAGTTGCCGGATTGCGGGTAAGATAAGTAGAAAAATAAGGAGAAAATGAAAGACGAAGCGGTGGTTTTATATCCTGTAATCCCGTCCAAACACCAGCCTGGTTCATGAAGCCAAACCTGGTGGGATCAACAAGGCTCCAGGAATATTGCTGCCCTGTTTTTGCTCTTTTGCGAAGGATCTGAATATTCCAGTCCTGTATTTTTTCTTTACTGAAGCGAAGAGCGGAATAAGGAATTTCCATTTCAAAACTCCAGCCTTCATCCGTAATAGTTGTAGCCGTATGGTAAACGGTGTTCCAGCTCATATCCTCGTTATTATTACCCCCGATGGAATATTTTGCATCAAATTGTTCATTAAGCGGCGATACGTAAAAGCCAAGACCATTAATTTTATCCTGGTAGGTATCGAATATAATTCCGATAAAATCATTGGTACCTACTTCATCCCGGCCAACTAATTGCGTGGTGATGCTATCGCGGTTTTTTTCATATAAATTACCACCGAAATAAACTGCATTGTCATCATAAAGCAGGTACAGTTCTGATTTATTTCCTGCATCTTCTTTTTTGCCAAAGCTGGGGCGCATTTCTATCAATTCGTTAATAAACGCAGCTGATTTCCACGCTTCTTCATTAATTCTTCCGTCAAGTTTTATGGGAAACGTTGTTCTAACTGCGGCCACCTGCTTTTGCGGAGTTTGTGCAAAAGATAATGTAGAAAAAGACAGGATAGCCAGGGCAAAAAATAAAATACTTCTCATGTGACAGGTTGGTAATTGGCCCGGTAAAGAAATGTAGAACCACATACTTCGTTACAACGCCATTGTTAATAATAGGCAAATCTTTTTAATGCCTATCCAACAGTATAGTGGAAAAATAAAATAAATTTTCCGGTTGTGAAATTGCATACGAGTAAACCCGTAATTAGCGTTTTTACATCAGGGGCAACCTGGTCTTGACAGAAATGTTAATACAGGATTCTTTCAAGAAGAAAATTCTTATTTTTAGCCATTAATCTATAACATGAAGTATATCGCCATTATCGTTTTCCTAATACCTTTTTTCCTGTCAGCACAGGACACAGCAACTTTTGGTTGTAAACTTCTGAAAGAAACAGATCCCTACACAAGAGTAACCAAATTATCCTCCGGTTTTATTTCATTGCAGGGAGCTTCGTTGACCATTGATGCAGACAATAAGGAAATAGATTTTTTCTTTGCAGTTCCTGATAAATGTTTTGAAGATGCATCTACTGTATTTATTTTTTTTGAAGGAAGTAAAATAAAAACAACTTATCGTAATAGCGGCAGCATGAATTGCGACGGCTATTTCCATTTTGTTTTTAAAAACGGAATAACCACGCCAACCGTATTGAAAAAATTAGCTTCTCAGAAAGTCGCCAATTTTATTTTTACCGGTAGTGATGCAAAAGCAACGACAGTGAGCCTTTTACCCGATCAGCAAAAATCATTGATGCAAATCACAGCCTGCATGATAGAAGAATCGAAAACGTTGATAAAAAAATAACGTAGTGAAGGGTGAGTAGTCTGTTGTAAGTGAGAGGCCTGGTTCCTGAGATATAATCTCACTATTCACCGCTGAACTCACTTTTTTATTCAAAGGCCTGGTTTAATAAGGCCGCAAGCCGAACCCCGCCTTTCAGCAATTGCTCTTCTACTATTTTTTGAAATTGGTAATTATATTTATAACTAAGTTTTGATTCATTAGGTGTTGCATCATAAATAGAGTCCGACACTACATGCGATTCATAGAACCATTCTTCCAGCGAACCGGATTGCCATGCTTTTACCCGGTTTTCATCTGCAATATTGAGAAGCTTTGCATATTCCGTATAGCTGTATTGCTGAAATTCTATAAGCATACTATCCCATAAGGTATGCAGGTTTGTTTTTTTATCAAACCAATATACAACGATCTTATTGCCACCTGCATCTTCATCCCTGCCTACATGCAAAGGCTGGTGAAGATCGCCGATAAGATGGATAAGAAAATACAACGCCACCCTTCTTTTTTCTACCGGCAGTGATTTGTCTTTTAATTCTACTAACATGGCCGGTATCTGGGTATAAAGATTTTTGCCGGGTAGTTTTTTTAATTCTTCAATGAATTTTTCTCTTTCCATATGTCCGGGCAGATCTACATAATGCCATGGAGAAGCATGGTTCCAGATAGAATCGGATTTAATAAAATCGGGCCAATTGGACCACCAGGCCAGCGTTTCTTTACCGATAAGTTTGCGCAATTCTTTTTTCGCTTTTTTTGTTAAATGATCCTGGGCTATTTCTCCAATTATGCGATGACCCGTCACACCCCAGCTAAAAGCATATTGGGCTATGATGAGGGTAGAAGCTAATAAAAATGTTCGTAGAAAAATGTGGCCCTTTGATCTGTTCATGATGGATTAGTTGAGAGGCAAATGTCAAGGAAATGAATGAATTGGAAAAATTGGGAAATTGGAAGAGCTCAATACTAATTACCGAAGAATTAAGTTTGTAATATGAAATGAGCCATAAAATTTTTGAGCTAATTTGCCAAAAGCGATTAAAATTTTATGGCGAATAACATAGCTTGTCCCGAAGCATTTCGGGATGGCTAAAAAAAGCTAAAATATACACATGAAACGTCCATGACAAAATTTTCATTATAACACACAAGGCAATGAAAATTTTGTCAT
>CAMLEX010000495.1 GCA_946479055.1 uncultured Bacteroidota bacterium
AAATATGCTGGAGCTGGCCATTTGGTAAAGGAAATGAAGCTGGTTCATCCGAAAAGAAAATAAATATGAGAGATACGCTTACTTTTAAGAGGCAAGTGGGAAATGAGTAAAGATGTAGAAGATTAAATCAGGCAATTTTAGTATGATCAAACCCGCATATTTCAAGGCTTTTCGCCGTTTTCCACAATTTGTTAATATCCATAATTACCCTATTTTTGCCTCCCTTTTTAAACCCTACATATTAATATGTCAGTTATTCAGAAGATCCAGGAGAAGTATGCAAAATTAATGGCCGTGATCATCGCTATTGCCTTACTTACTTTCGTTGTTATGCTTGCCTTTGAAAACGGAGGAAGTTTGTTTCAGAGCGGACCATCTACAACAGTTGGTACAATTAATGGAAAAAAGATAAGTGCAGTTGCATTTAGTAAAGCGATCGATCAGCAGGAAGCAAGCATGCAGCAACAAGGCTATCCTTCCGGTGCAGCTACCCGTCAGCAGGCTATAGAAAATGCCTGGAACCAGGAACTCGGCCGCATCGTTATGACTTCAGAACTGGATGAGTTGGGTATGCAGATAGGTAAAAAAGAAATGGGCGATATCTTATACGGTGAAAACGCTCCGCAGGATCTTAAACAACAATTTACTGATCCGCAAACCGGTGTTTATAATGCACAGCTTGCCAAACAGCAGATCGACCAGATGCTGAAAAGCAAGCAAACACCACCTGAACAAAAAGCACAGTTCAATAATTATATCAATCAGCTGGAGTTTATGCGGATGAATGAAAAATATAATTCATTACTCAGCAGCAGTTCTAATTTTCCAAAATGGTTGATTGAAAAGCAAAATGCTGATAACAGCCAGCTGGCAAGCATTTCTTTGGTTCGTGAATTTTATACCAGCATACCAGACAGTGCTGTTAAGATCAGTGATAAAGAAATTGAAGATTATATCAGCAAACACAAAGAAGAATTTAAACAGGAAGAAACCCGCAGCATTGCTTACGCTACTTTTAGCGCATTGCCGACTGCAGCGGATACGGCCGCTATCCGGGAAAGAATACTGGGATTAAAAGCTGAGTTAGACAGCACAAAAGATCTGCAGCAATTTTTGGAAAGCCAGGGCGTAAGAACTTATTATAATAGTTATATCAATGGAAAAAATATCCAGATAGCTGCCAAAGATTCTATTTTCAAAATACCTGTTGGCAGTGTATATGGACCCTATATAGATGGCGGATCTTTTTCTCTGGCAAAACTGGTAGGAGTAAGAACACAACCTGATACAGTAAATGTGCGCCATATACTAGTTGCCACTACTCAACGTGATCCGCAAAGCGGACAATCGACGCCAATCAGGGACACGGCATCAGCAAAAAAATTGATAGATAGCATTCAAACAGCTATCCGTAATGGTTCAAACTTTGATACTCTTGTAACTAAACTTTCTGATGATCCGGGAAGTAAAGAAAAAGGCGGTCTATATGAAAATATAACCGCGGGTGGAATGGTTCCCGAGTTCAATGATTTTATTTTTGGTAACAGTACGGGAACAAAAGGTGTGGTGAAAACAGATTTTGGTTATCACTATATCGAAATTCTTTCTCAAAAAGGAGGATCAGCAGCGTATAAAATTGCTTACCTGCCTTTGCCTATAGAAGCAAGCCAGGAGACGGATGCTAATGCCAGCAACGAAGCTACTTTGTTTGCCGGCAATAGCCGTGATCAGAAATCGTTTGATGCGAATATTGCAAAACTTCAGTCAAAAGGGATCAATAAAGCGTTTGCACCTGATATTACTCCCAATGATTACCAGGTACAGGGTCTTGGTGTTTCCAGGGCATTTGTAAAAAGTATTTATGATGCTGATCTTGGAGAAGTATTGCAACCTGAAAGAGTGGGTGAAAATTATGTAGTGGCTATGGTAACGGAGATAAATAAAAAAGGTACCCAAAGTGTAGCCAAAGCAAGACCAATGGTTGAGCCTCTTTTACGTAATCATAAAAAAGCAGAACAAATTCAAAAGAAGATAGGTGCTATTACTACATTGGAAGCAGCAGCTTCAGCATTGGGAGGAAAGACGATTGAATCGGTGGATAGTCTTCGTATGAAAGGATCACAAGCAACTATCGTATCATCTGAACCAAAGGTAATCGGCGCTGCATTCAATCCTGCTAACAAAGGAAAAGTAGTAACCCAGGTGATAGAAGGTACTAGCGGTGTATATGTAGTAAGAGTAAATAATGTAACTGCAACCGCTGTTGCTGACGCAAATGTTGCTGAACAAAGAAAATCACAATACCAGCAAGCGAAGATGAGAGGTGGATATCCACAGCAAGTGCTGATGGAAGCAGCAGATATAAAAGATAACAGGAGTAAAATATATTAAAATAGTTGCAACCAAAACCAACTCCAACGGTCCTGCTTTGTCAGGGCCGTTTTGTTTTAATCAAGGAATTAAAAATCAGGCAGGAAACGGGAAGAAAGTAGTAATAGACCGGTCAAACAACAAAGCCTTATTTGTGTTGTTATCTTTGTACACGAACGAAAAGCACAATATGGCTGAACAATTTATCAATAAAGTAGCGGAAAGCGGGATCATTACTCTGGATCCTTCTACTTATGTTCCAACAGGAGAAACAGCGGTTTTTGATATGAAAGACCATTTATTTATGGGACTGATATTAAAAGAAAAAGATTTTCGTGAAGCATTAAAAACCATGGACTGGGAACAATACCGCGATAAAAACGTAGCGGTTACCTGTACTGCAGATGCTATCATTCCTGTATGGGCTTATATGCTGGTTGCCTCTAATTTGGAACCGGTAGCAAAAGAAATAGTAATGGGCGATGAGAAGGAAATGCATCGCCAGCTTTTCCTGAAAAATATTTTGAAGATCAATAGCGATGATTTTGCTGATAAAAGAGTAGTAATAAAAGGATGTGGCGAGACACCGATCGGTGATTTTGTTTACATGGAGCTTACTAGAATATTACGGCCTGTTGCTAAAAGTATCATGTATGGAGAACCTTGTAGTACCGTTCCGGTGTATAAGAAGAAGAACTCCTAAATCTCCGTCGCGGCGGAGACTTGCCGCAACACAAAGGCCAGCTTATTTGAAGACGTTGTAATTATATAAACGTTCTTGCCATCGTAGCCGAATCTTAATTGAATGACTCTTTGAAAGCCCCCTTTAGGGGTAGGGGATTTTTTAAAACCATCCCCGTTTTTTAAAAGCAGAGATCATCCAAACCGGGATGATAAGCATAATACCAACGGCGATCCAGAAACCATATTCTGTGTGTAAATAGGGAATTGCATCGAAGTTCATCCCAAAAATGCCACCAATAACAGTAGCAGGAGCCAGGAGACAAGTAACGATCGCCATTACTTTCATTACCTCATTTAGTTTCAGATTTACATTATTTACATACAGGTCCTGCATACTCATCATAATATCCCGATAGTTCTCACTCAGGTCTATGGCTTGTACTATATGATCATAAACATCTTTGAAATATTTGGTGGTGCGATCATCCAGAAGATCACTTTCACTTCGCAGGATACCACTTATCAGGTCCCGTACAGGAACCGTGTTTCTTTTTAATACGATCAGTTCTTTGCGTACCTGGTTGATCCTCGCCAGCGATCGTTTATTACTGTTGCGGATCACTTCTTCTTCCAACGCCTCGATACGGTCGCTCAGCTTATCCATTACCTGGTAATAATTATCTACAATAAGATCAAGCATCGAATAGCAAAGGTAATCAGCATTTCTCTGCCGGGCTTTGCTGCTAGCCAGTTTCAGCCTATCCCGCAAAGGATTGAAAACATCGCGGTTGGCATCCTCCTGGAAACTGATCACAAAATTTTGCCCTAAAACAATGCTTATCTGTTCCTGCTCCACTGTTTGCTTTTCCTGGTTATAATACAACATATTCAGCAGGCAAAACAATACACCCTCTACCTCATCCATTTTGGGCCGCTGGTTTATACTGAGAATGTCTTCCACCAATAATGGGTGAATACCAAAGTGGGTGCATAGTGTTTCAACTTCCGCTTTTCTAAGCCCGTCAACATTTATCCAACTGATGCCGGAACTGTTTTTATAGTCAAAACAATTTTCTACAGTCAGCAATTTTTTTTCTTCCAGCCGGTGGGCATCAAAATTAAAGGCATAAACCAAAACCTCTTTCGCTTCTTCCCGTTGCGGAATGATCGTAGGATTTACCGACAAAATCTCTTTAGTTCGTTGTGTGCCAAAAAGATTGGGCAGGTACAGGTAGCGTAAATATTTTTCGGGCTTCAACTTTACGTTCATAAAAGAAAGGTAATAAAAGATAAGCAAAGAAAAACCATGCCTTAATCTCAGCAAAGGCCGTTAATTCGGCTACTGCATTATTTTTTTATAAAAAAGCGTAAGACATTTTCCTTTTCAGCACGTTGGCGATGAACAATTTTCCACCCCGCCATTGTCAACAGGTATTTATCAGGAAACGTTACATTTAGGTAAGACTTGACGAAAAGATCATCCCATGGCAGTACAAACAA
>CAMLEX010000496.1 GCA_946479055.1 uncultured Bacteroidota bacterium
AATAGAGCTTTAAAGTTTTAAATATGGGTTAGTCTATAAAATAAATCGGGTGCAAAGATAGCACCCGATACAATTCAATATTTACAGTTTTTCCACTAAATTTTAGAATAAACAATACGCAATCTCATCTTTTGTGGATTAGTATCAGTATCACCTGTATTACCAGCCAGTCTTACTCTTCCTTTTCCTGCGGTTGAATTAACAGGGATCCTTACCAGGGTGCTGGTTGAACCAAGTATACCCGGCCTGTACTTTTCTTCTACATATAAGGGTGCAAACAAACGAAGATCATAAACAGGTTCAGTATCATTTACTACATGCTGAACATATCTTGTAAGATTGAAGTGCCAGCTTTTAATATTATTTCCCGAGCCATCTTTGGTATCATAAGGAGTTATTCCAAAGCTACCCAAGTTTGAATTTCCGGAAACATCAAGCGAGACATCATACGGAATAGTGCGAAAAGCCGTTACAGATGGATCGTAAGCATCCAGATATAAATTAGTTGGTGGGAAAAGTGTATCATCTGCATGATATACCTGCTCCATGATCAATTCGGCCCTGTGAATAACGCTGTTATTCAAACCACCTAATCCCGGAATTTTAATGGTTGCGAAAGAACCAGGAGTATTTTGAATATATACCAGATTATCCGGAGTTCCTGCAGTTCCGTCTGCAGCGGCAGCCAAAGCAGTACCGCTATACTCTCTTTTTATAAAATTGGCGGAAACTGAACTTGTATTTGAAGCAAAACTAAAATAGGACACCGCCGTGTCTGCTTTCGCAGGATCAGTGCTGTTATTATCGTCTTTATAATAAATAGCCAGCTTTGTATTTGTACCTTCCAGGTTAAAACCTAATATAGCATTGCCACTGACCGATTCCAGCGCAAAGCCTTTAAAATTTTCCCTAAAAGTAGAATCAGAAAGATAAGCATTAATATGTCCGTTAGTCGTTGTAGTGTCATAGTTAAGCAATCGCTGACCGAATGAATCATCTAACCGGATGCGCAATTGATTAGCAGTTGTATCCTGATAAGCTTTTACAGAATCATTTAAAACTTTTGGCTCAAATGTTCTTGAACCCAGTAAGCCTGCTTTTCCAAAATCGCTTTTTCTGATTGTAAATAATGTATCGCCAAACTCACTGGTTTGAGGTATTTCGTAAACATTCACGGTTTGCAAAATACTCGTATCTCCATAAGTTTCTACATAATCTAATATCAGCACCACCGAATCAATGGTCAGGCTATCGGGTCTGTTGATGAAAGTGAACTTAGACGTGGGCGGGAGTAACTCTAAAAACAGCTTTGCATCTGTTTTTCCAAAGAAAGGGTCGCTCTCTATATGCCCAAGGTAGTTCGTATAACTGCTGCTATAATAAGTAGTATCTGTTAATTCGGAGAAAGTATCATTAAATGCCTGAACAGTCAGGATAGTATCAAATGTATTGATATTATCAACCACAGGAATCAGATCGCTACCCAGTGTCGTAGACTCATTGATCTTTTTGCAGGAAATTAATAAGATAAGAGTGCTGGTAAAAATAGCTCCAAGCGTTAGTGCCAGGTGTTTGTGCTTCACAAAAAAAATTTATGCCGTGGTTAGTAAATATTACTTGCCTGCAAGATCGCCATACAGTTGTAAATACTCTGTTAAATCAGATTCTTCATTATATAGCAAAGTCTTCTTGCCTCTTACTTTGGTAAATTCGTCTATTAGCTTTTTTTCTACCTTATCCGCACCAAATGTAATGGCATCAGCAAACGTAGCACCGCCACGAAACATAGCCGTATTAGTAGCTTCTTTGAAGATTTCAAGATCTTTTTCTTTCAGCGAGGAATGGATCAATGCCTTTTGCAAAAAATCGCTGCCCAGTTTTTCTTTAAATGTATTCTGACCAATGGTGAATACAGTTTTGCTATGTGAAAAAACAGGTTCTTTTTTATAAAGGGTTTTTAAATAGGCGGGAATAAGTCCTGTCATCCAACCGCTGCAATGAATAATATCGGGAGGCCAGCCGAATTTCTTTACCGTTTCCAATGCGCCTTTGCAAAAGAATATTGTTCTCAAGCCATTATCATCAAACCACTTTTCATTCTCATCATGAAAAATATATTTCCTTTTAAACAACTCTTCATTTTCCAGGAAATATACCTGCAAGCGTGCACTGGGTAATGAAGCCACCTTAATTTGCAGTGGCATATCATCGTTGTCAACCGAGACATTGATACCCGAAAGACGAACTACTTCGTGCAGGCGATGGCGGCGTTCATTGATGGTTCCAAAGCGTGGCATGATACAGCGAACTTCAAATCCATTATCATTCGCTTTTATTGCCAGCTTGTTTACGATCTCAGAAAATTCAGTCAACTCCAGGTAGGGCGACATTTCGTTGGCAATAAATAAAATTCTTTTTTTTGCTGACATGGAGTCCCGTTTATGTGAAACGTTTTTAGAAAACGTGTGCGAAGGTACGGTTTTTTACAAGGAATAGTTAAGTTGTGCCGAATTTTGACTTTTACCCGAACAATTTATGATATTATTTAAAAAAGCAATTGACCTCCGCAATTACCTTGATATACAGCGTACACAAGGCAAAAAATACGGATTTGTTCCAACGATGGGGGCTTTGCATGAAGGACATATCTCACTCCTGGATAGCTCAAAAAAGGTAGATGAAATAACGGTTTGCAGCATTTTTGTAAATCCCACACAGTTCAACGATCCTGCAGATTTTGAAAAATATCCCATTACATTAGAAAAAGATATTGCCATGCTGGAGACTGCTGGCTGTGATATATTATTTCTTCCCGCTGTTGCTGAAATGTACCCAAAAGGGACAAATCCCGTTTTGCATTATGACCTGGGATATCTTGAAACCATCCTCGAAGGGCGATACAGGCCGGGACACTTCCAGGGTGTATGTATGGTAGTGCATAGCCTGCTTGAAATTGTAAAACCTGACAATCTCTATATCGGACAAAAAGATTACCAGCAATGCATGGTTATTAAAAAGCTGATAGATCTTATTGGATTGGGCGACCTGGTTAAACTAAACATCTCCCCCACATTGCGTAACCCTGATGGGTTGGCAATGAGTAGCCGGAATATGCGGCTTAATGATGAAGAAAGAAAAAAAGCAACCTCTATTTATCAAACACTTTGTTATATCAAAGACAAACTGAATAATGGCAGTTTACTACAATTAAAAGAAAAGGGTACTGCAATGCTTACTGAAAAAGGGTTCAAAGTTGATTATGTGGAAATTGCTGATGCTGATAATCTTCAGCCTGTCGATCATTGGGATGGGAAACAAAAGCTGGTAGCCCTTGCTGCAGCTCATTTAAACCAGGTCAGGCTTATTGATAATATTTTATTGAATTAAACCATCGGTTTTCTTTTTTTTAAAAGATTTACTTTTGCCGGATGCAAATTGAAGTATTCAAATCAAAAATACACAGGGTTGTTGTTACAGAGGCTAATCTTAATTATGTAGGAAGCATTACCATTGATGAAGACCTGATGGACGCTGTCAATATCATAGAAAATGAGAAAGTGCAGGTAGTGAATATAAATAATGGTGAACGGCTGGAAACTTATGTCATTAAGGGGAGAAGAGGTTCCGGTGTTTGCTGCCTGAATGGCCCTGCTGCCCGCAAAGTTGCCGTAGGAGATGTAGTGATCATTATTTCTTATGCGACTATTGATTTTGAAGAAGCAAAAACCTTCAAGCCCTGGATAGTTTTTCCAAAAGAAGGAAATAAACTTTAAAAAGTGGGTGGTAAGTTGTCAGTTGTGAGTGGCTGGTCCATTTTTATTCACAACTGACAATTTACCATTCACATTTTACGATCCGCCTGCATAGCTTTACTTTATGACAATGAACAAACGGCTTTTCATAGTATTTCAATATCTTTTTTTTCTCGGCCTTGGCGCTTTCCTGGTTTGGTGGTCAGTAAAAGATATTGATAATGAAAAAATGTCTGAAATACGTAGTGCATTAAAAAACGCCAGGCTTTATCTTATTGCCCCTGTTTTCATTATTTTAATACTGAGCCATTATGTAAGAGCCCTTCGTTGGCGATTGCTGATGGAACCAATGGGCTATAAACCTGGCAGGGTCAATACGTTTTTTGCAGTAATGGTAGGCTATTTAGCCAACCAGGCCGTTCCCCGCCTGGGCGAAGTTTTGAAATGCACTTTATTAGCCCGTTATGAAAAAATTCCAGCTGACAAATTAGTAGGCACTATCATTTTGGAAAGATTGATCGATGCTGTTTCATTGTTGATGATCTTTGGTATTACCCTGGCCATCCAGCCTGGACTTTATTCACAGATCGTCAATACAGTTTTTAACGGCAATGCCGAAAAAGAAACGAATAAAATACCCGGATATCTTATTGGTCTTATCTTAATTGGCATCATTGCGATTATTATTGCTCTATGGATGATATTAAAAAAGAAAACTTTTAATGACCTGCTGGCGGCATTCAAAAAAATTGGTGGCAGGATATGGCAAGGGCTCAGTGCCATTCAACATCTGAAAAAA
>CAMLEX010000497.1 GCA_946479055.1 uncultured Bacteroidota bacterium
AGGAGGCATTGCTTGGGCCGCGGGGTTGGCCGCATGATGCTGCCGTGATCGATCATTTCGGTAAACAAACTGTTGTTACAACTGATCTTCTCGTAGAAGGTGTTCATTTTGACCTGATGTATACACCGTTAAAACACCTGGGTTATAAAAGCGTGGTGGTCAACCTGAGTGATATTTATGCGATGAATGCAATACCAACACAAATTATAATTGGTCTTGGCATCAGCAATCGTTTCAGCCTGGAAGCATTGGATGAATTTTATGAAGGTGTATATGCAGCCTGTGCGGCTTACGATGTGGACCTGGTAGGCGGGGATACCACTTCTTCGCAAAAGGGATTTATCATTTCAGTCACAGCTATTGGTGAAATAGCGCCGGATAAATATGTGAAAAGAAGCGGGGCTAAAAAAGGTGATCTGCTGTGTGTTACAGGTGACCTGGGCGCCGCTTATGTAGGATTGCTTTTTATGGAACGGGAAAAAAAGATCTTTGTAGAAAGTCCCGGTGTACAGCCCGACCTGGAGGGTGAAACTTATGTGATCGGAAAATTGTTGAAACCTGAAGCAAGAAAAGATATTATTGAGTTTTTTGCCAAATCTGAAATAGTGCCGACAGCAATGATGGATATCAGCGATGGTTTGAGTTCGGAAATATTGCATATCTGCAAACAAAGCAACCTGGGCTGTGTGTTGTATGAAGAAAAAATACCAATAGCGGAAGAAATGAAAACAGCGGCTTATAAATTTGAAATTGATCCCACAGCCTGTGCATTGAGCGGCGGAGAGGATTATGAATTGTTGTTTACATTGCCCCAGGCTGATTATGATAAGCTGGTATTAAACGAACAGATCAGTGTAGTAGGATATATGACAGATCCTGAGCAACAAGCTACCATCGTCACAAAAGGCGGAAGCAAATACCCAATCACTGCACAGGGTTGGAATCATTTGAGACAATAGGCAATGGGCAATAAACAATTGTAAATACAAGGGTGCGGTGTTTTTGCCTATTGTCTTGTCTGTTGTTCATTTTCTATTGCTTTTTGCCTGTTAAACGAATATATTTACTGTAATAAACCTTATGCGGATATTGTTGATTTTAGTTTGTGGCGTTTTGATTACAGGATGTGGTATTAGCAGGTCTTCCTTTTCTCCTGCAAAAAAATATTCTCCCCAAAAATTACAGAAAGATTATGCTGTTTATCAACAGGTATTGGAAGAAGTCCATCCTGGCTTGTACTGGTATACCAGCAAAGACAGCATGGACTATTATTTTAAATGGGGACGGGAGCAATTAAAAGATTCATTGACAGAAACAGATTTCAGAAAAGTGCTCGCCTATGTTACTGCTAAGATCAACTGCGGGCATACATCGGTACGGGCTTCCAAATTCTATTCCCGGTATATTGATACGGCCCGCCTGTCAAGGATATTTCCACTCAGCCTGAAAATCTGGGACGATACCGCCGTAGTAGCCGCCAACCTTGATCGGCGTGATAGTTTGTTGAAACGGGGAACAATGATCAACAAAATAAACGGCTGGCCAATTAATCGGATTGTTGACACCTTGTTCAATTATATTTCCACTGATGGATATAACACAACTCACAAATATCAATCGCTAAGCAACCGCGGATACTTTGGTTCCTTGTATACTTCCTTGTTTGGTTTTTCTCCTAACTACAAAATAGAATATACAGATAGCACAGGACGTTTAAAACATACTACGATAAAAACATATCGTCCAGTTTCAGATACCAACGGCCGTGCCGCTATACGTGCTATCAGGAATGTGCCGCAACCTTCCCGCAAAGAAAGAAGAGCCATGCGCCAGAATTCAGTCCGGCTATTGAAAATAGATTCTGCCGATCATGTGGCGATGATGGATCTTAATTCCTTTGGCCGCGGTTATGGATTGAAAGGTTTTTTGCGCCGTTCATTTAAAACTTTAAAGAAAAATAAGATCGGTCACCTGATCATTGATGTCAGAGGCAATGGTGGCGGGAGTGTTACTAATTCTACATTCGCAACCCGTTATTTAAGTGATCATCCTTTTAAAGTAGGCGATTCATTATATGCCATTACAAAAGGAAAAAAATACAGCCGGTATATAAAAAATGATTTTTTCAATCGTCTTTTCATAACCTTTTTTACCAGGCGGAAGGCCGATGGTTTTTATCATTTCCGGTATTTTGAAAGAAGTCATTTCAAACCTAAAAAAAGAAATCATTTTGATGGCAAAGTATATATTCTTACAGGAGGAAATTCTTTTTCCGCCACCACTTTATTTACCAGTTCACTTATAAAGCAGGACAATGTAACGGTGGTAGGAGAAGAAACCGGGGGTGGTGCATATGGCAACTCAGCCTGGCTTATCCCTGATGTTACTTTGCCAGAAACAAAGGTTCGTTTCCGATTGCCCCTGTTTCGCCTGGTGATTGATAAAAATTATCCCAAGACAGGGAAAGGAGTGCAGCCTGAAGTTGAAGCGAAGCCTACGATTGATGCGATCAAACGTGGTGCTGATTATAAAATAGAAAAAGTGATGGAGCTGATAAAAGAAGATAAGAAAAATCAGCGGCCGCCGGGACTTATTCAGAAATCCCCGCCCAGCCTCCCCTAAAGGGCGGAGCCCGATACACAGCCCTTGCTTTTCTAAAATTCTTTCTTTATAAAACGATACTGCTATGCGAAACAAACGGAATACAGTGTATCACCCATTTTAAAGAACCATATCTATTCACTATTAGTTATTATCTGAAATTCGTCCGCGTCTTTCCAGAAAGGAAATTTTTCTCTTACAGTTTGCAAATGATCTTTATCTAACGTAATGGTAGAAATATCTTCTTCATCTTTTTTATGATATAAAATTTCTCCAAGCGGATCAATGACCATACTATCGCCGCTGTGGTTAATATCATTTCCATCTTTGCCTACACGATTTACACCAACTACATAACATTGATTTTCGATTGCCCTTGCCTGCAATAATGTTTTCCAGGCTGTGTTTCTTCGTTCTGGCCAATTAGCTACATATATTAATGCATCGTATTCCAGTCCGTCCGCTAGTGATCGTTGTCTTGACCAAACCGGGAACCGCAGATCATAACATACCTGCAAATTTATTTTCCATCCTTTTACTGATGCTATCAACCTCTTGTTGCCTGCTGTATAATGCTGATCTTCTCCCGCAAAAGCAAAACGATGTCGTTTGTCATAAATACCATACTGACTGTTGGGCAACATCCAGACCAGGCGATTAAAGAAATTTTCTTCTTCCTTAATAACCATGCTTCCGGTAACAATAATCTTTTTTGTTGCTGCTATTCTTTTCATCCATTGCAACGTTTCTCCATTCATTGCTTCAGCTACTATTTCGGGTTTCATACTAAAGCCAGTGGAGAACATTTCAGGCAACACAACAATCTCTGTTTTATCTTTTATGCTGTTGATCTTTTGTTCCAGCATTTGCAGGTTGGCTTTTTTATCTTCCCATTGAAGATTCGTTTGTATGATCGTTATTGTTAGCAGCTGACTCATTATAACTTTGTTGATTTTATTCCACACTAAAAGATAACCCGGTATTGTAAAGGTAATGTTCCCTCTAAACCAGAATGTCAACTTTGCCGGAAAATAATAAAATAAAGAAACCATTCAATTTCTATTAGGCAAACCAATGCCATTAAACCTGATTACTAAAATTGTGAAGTTTAGCGTGAAGGAGAATTTGGAAAAAGTGAAAACCAGGCTTCCGAAAAGAACAACGTGCTGTTAACATCGGTTACAATAATATGCCGACTGATCATTTTTTAAATCTGTCACGTTTTTATTATTTAATTTGTCATTAAATTCACTTTTTTAAACCCTGGCAAATTGAAAGACTATCAGAAAACATTATTCCCCTATGCCTACAATATTTTAGGTTCATCCGAAGATGCGAAAGATGCGATCCAGGATGTTATGACAAAGTATATTTCCGCTCCAAAGGAAGAGATTGAAAATGAAGTGGGCTACCTGATCAGGGGGGTGATCAACCAATCCATCAATATTAAGAGCAGAAACAAAAAAATAACGACTGTCAAGGCCTGGCTCCCCGAACCCATTGCAACCGAGAATGCAGACAGGGATATCAACCGGAATGAAATCATATCCTACTCAATGCTGGTACTGCTGGAATACCTGAACCCAAAAGAAAGAGCCGCATTTATATTAAAAGAAGCTTTTGACTATTCGCATGAAGAAATAGCCAACACCCTTTCCATCTCCATAGAGAATTCCAGGAAATTATTAAGCAGGGGAAAAACCAGGCTGGAGACACCGAAAGAAAAATTAAACGAATCATCACTTTCCGCATCAGCTTACCTGGAAAGTTATATTGCTGTCATAAAAAACGGCGATACAAAAGCCCTGGAAAAAATGCTGTCAGAAGAAATTTCCGTTACTGCTGATGGCGGTGGAAAAGTGAAGATAGTGAGAGAACTAACGATTGGCATAGAAGCCGCAACAGAGCTGATCTTTTATTTATATGATGCCTATCATAAAT
>CAMLEX010000498.1 GCA_946479055.1 uncultured Bacteroidota bacterium
CTGTAGGCAATTTACCTAACGAATTGCCAAGAGATGCTTCGCGGTATTTTGGTGAGCAGTTAATAAAATACGTACTGGACGATCTGATCAAAGGAGGCTCTCCGATAATTGAACGAGCTACAATGACAAAAGATGGCCAGCTGACAGAACCGTATTTGTATTTGAAGGAGTATGCAGAAGGAGTGGAGTAGAAGTTGGAAGTCGGGAGTCGGGAGTCGGGAGTCGGGAGTCGGGAGTCGGAAATAAAATGCTACAGATGAAGGTAATATTCTTTTAAAAGATCAATGAATTCGTGTGTATATTTTTCATCTTTATTCCGGATGGCTATTTCGTTTGTGATGAAATCTTCTTTTTTATTTTCTAAATGTTTACCGGATAATAGAATTCTAAAATAACTATGCTGTGTTGATTGCTTTACCAGCGTTTTTTGTGTGATCGTCAACTTGTTCTTTGTAAAGCAGGTTTCAATTTCATCATTTCGTTTATAGGGAAGTAATAAATAAAATTCTCCAACCGGTTTGAGGTTTTGCTGAATGATAGTTAACAGATCTTCTAAAAGCAAACCTTCGTCATGATGAGCTTTATTCTTTTTGTTATTACCGGATTTCAATTCATTTTCATAAAAAGGAGGATTGCTGATGATAATGTCATATTGCTTTAAACCTGAAAACTCTTTGACATCGCCATGAATTACGTTTATTCTGTCAGCCCAGGGAGATTTGGCAATATTTTCTTTCGCCTGCTCATAAGTTTCTTTATCAATTTCAATTGCATCGATGTTTGTATTTGTTTGTTGGGCGATCATAAGGCTCAATAAGCCTGTGCCGGTTCCGACGTCAAAGATATTTCGTACTTCTGACTTCATACCTCGTATTTTCTTTCCTACCCATGCCCCGAATAAACATCCATCCGTTGTTACTTTCATAGCACAACGATCCTGGTGAATAATGAATTGTTTAAACTGGAAATAATTGTTAGCCACGAATTACACGAATTTGCACTAATGAATAAATAAAAGGGAAACGAACATTATTGATCCAACGATTCACTAATAGCTTATTGGCAAAAGGATCGGGCTTTTGCAATATCAAATATTCTAAGAACAGGAATTTCATGTTGTTGATCTTGTTTCATTTTTTAATAAAATTTGAAGCCACACTAAATTATTGGTTGGTAGAATGTATTGACTCGCTGCTCACAGATTCACTCTCCCCATTCCGCTCTTGCCGTTGCACTGACAGAAAGATCAGAGAATTGCCCTGCTAAATATTTATAATAACCGGTAATAGCAATCATAGCTGCATTGTCTGTACAATATTCAAATGCAGGAATAAAAGTGTTCCAGCCATTTTTTATTCCCAATTCTTCAAATGCTTTTCGCAAGCCGCTGTTTGCAGATACACCGCCTGCCAAACAAATATGAGTGACGCCTGTTTCAGCCACAGCTTTTTTCAATTTGTTTAATAAAATAGAAACAATGCGGTGTTGAATAGAAGCACAGATGTCAGCAAGATTATCTTTAATGAATTTTTGCTTCTCCTCTTCTGTTGCCCTGAATTCTTCTTTGTAAACAAGACTAGTTCCGCCATTTTGCAGAAAATAAAGAATAGAAGTTTTTAAACCGCTGAAGCTGAAATTCAGTCCCGGTATTTGTGGTTCCGGAAACTTAAAACGGGTTGCATCGCCTTGCTTTGCATATTTATCTATCAATGGTCCGCCGGGATAGGGAAGGCCCAGCAGCTTTGCTGATTTATCAAAAGCTTCACCTGCAGCATCATCAATGGTTTCGCCAATTACTTTCATTTGCGTAGGCGATTCACACAATACTATCTGTGTATGACCACCACTAACTGTCAGGCATAGAAATGGGAAATTGGGTTTGGGGTCATCAATAAGATTGGCTAATACATGTGCCTGCATATGATGCACAGCTATCAATGGTTTATCAAGCGCCAGTGAAAGCGATTTTGCAAATTGTGAGCCGACTAACAGGGATCCGATTAATCCCGGAGCCCGGGTAAAAGCAATGCCATCAACAGATGACAGTTTGCAGTTGGCAGTTGACAGGGCTGTATCCACTACCGGCACAATATTCTGCATGTGTGCACGGCTTGCCAGTTCTGGTACTACACCACCATATTGCTCATGTATTTTTTGCGTAGCGATAATATTGGATAATATTTTTCCGTCATGGCAAACGGAGGCGGATGTTTCATCGCAGGAAGATTCAATGGCGAGTATGGTTAGCCCCCCTCGCTCTCTAATGGAGGAGACATGAAGAGTATTGCTTTCTGAAATTTTTTTTGACATTGTAGAGCAAAAATAAATCTTTAGGAGTCAAGTCGTGAAAGGAGTGAAACTCTCATTAAGGGGAATGTCATTTTTAATATGTATTCATGGTACATTGAGTATTGAAAATTGATTATTGAACATTTTCCTAAAGCTCACTACCCAGGAAATGTTCAATAATCAATGCTTAATGTACCATATTCAAATTTATGAGACAGGTTCTTTCCTAGCTAGCTCCTGATCGCCACCACAGGATCCATTCTCGCCGCTTGTCTGGCCGGAATAAAACCAGCAAGTATGCCAACAATGATGCAGATAATGATAGCCATAAGCATATTATTGGTAGAAATATAAACGGGAAAATCTAACACTCTGCTTAATATCTGCGTGAGAATAAAAACAAGCGTTAAGCCTATCAGTCCGCCAATGATGCAAAGGAAAGCTGACTCCAGCAAAAACTCTGTAAGTATAATATGGCTTTTTGCACCAATCGCTTTTTTCAGACCTATCTGGCTGGTTCGTTCACGAACAGAAACAAACATGATATTGGCTACGCCAAACATACCTACGATCAACGACAGTGCTGCGATAGCCCATCCACCGATATTAAGGCTGACAAAAGCAACACTGATGGACTCTGTCAGATCATTGATATCATTCAAGGAGAAATCCTCTTCCTGCGTCGGGCTTAGTTTATGAATAGCCCGCATCGTACCAATCAGGTCATCTTTTAATGCTTTACTGCTGAGGTTATCCTGTCCCTGCACCATGATGATAGGGTCTGCTTTCAATTCATTCATGATATTGCGGGCGAATTTGTAAGGTATTATCACACTTTGATCAAACTCCCATCCGCCGATCATTTGCTTCCCTTGTTTTTTGATCACTCCTATAATCTTTATTTTTTTTCCACGGGCAGTTACTTCTTTGTCAACAGCAAGCTCTGCAGAGCCGAATAGCTTTTCCGCTATCTCGTTACCGATGACTATCATAGTGGCGCCTCTTTCAAATTCAGCATCGGAAATATAACGGCCACTTGATATTTCCAGTGGCTGGATACCATCAAAATCTTCGCTGACACCATAAAAATTTACATTGGAAAGAACACTGCCTTTGTATTCTATATTATCCTGTACCTGTATTCTGAAAGCCGTATACTTTGCAGATGCGGTTCTTTCTTTTATTTGTTTTACTTCTTCATATTTGGGGGAGGGGCGGTTGACATATTTCCACCAGGGGTAATCATTTCCACCGGCTGTATATTCCCATTTATCAATATAGATCGTGTTGTTGCCCAGGGAGCTGACTTCGTTCTTGATATTTTGTTCAAGACTATTAACGGTTGCCAGTACACCGATGATGCAAAAGATGCCAATAGTAATACCAAACAAAGAAAGAAAAGTCCGGAGCTTGTTTTTCCATAACTCCAGCATAGCCATTTTAAAACTGCTGCTGATGATTTCTATTGTCCGGCGTATCATATTTCAAATTTACAGGATAGCGCCTGAGTGATGAAAGATTTTATTTAAGTGGTTGCAGACCGCAGCTGCCTGGGAACATGCTTTCCGATGGGTTCATCCAATTTCAAAAATGTATATGTAAGCAAAAGGGTTATAAATTTTTCAATATTTAAAAGATCAATACTACTGTTAGAATAATAAAAAAAGTTGCCTCTTGTGAAGCAACTTTTTTTATTAAGAAATTACATTTATTCATTAACGTGGACCACCGCCGATGCAAACACCGAGCTTGATACCAATATAACTGTTTTTAGAAGTTAATTTAGCTTCGTCTCCATTGCTATCGAAACCAGTGAAAGTAGTTTTTGGTACAATGTTGTACTCAAGTCCTAAACGGAAGTGAGACACTTCAATACCACCCCTGATCATCCCACCAAATTTTGAACCTGCAGAAACACCTTCTTGTGTTGAATTGATTTCCGCGCTGGCTAATGAAAAAATACCGGCACCTGCTCCGGCAAACGGACGGAATTTGTAATTATCACTAAAGTAATAGTCACCGGTAGCTAAATAGGAGCCTGCAGCTTTTACGCTTGCATTGTTTGGATAGCCATCCGCATCATAACCGCTAAAACGAGCGACTACGGCAGCTTCCATACGTAAGCCAACGGCCAGGTTGCTCATTACAGCATATTTTGGCTCGATGGCAAATAATACGCCACCCTTTGCACCTGAGCCACCAGGGATAGCATAGCCAAGGCTAACATCTACTTTAAAAGGTTTCA
>CAMLEX010000499.1 GCA_946479055.1 uncultured Bacteroidota bacterium
ATGACAGATGGTATAAGCGTTCGGAGCTTGTCAAGTCAACACTTATTGCCACTATCGTTTTACTGGCGGGATATTCCTTATTGCCGGAGCAGTATCGTTTTTCAAGAGCCGTAATATTATTTGGTGCTATTCTATCTTTTATTCTAACCGGTCTTTTGCGGCGGCTACTGATAGCTACCAAAGTTTTGACCAGCAGCAAACACCAGGAAGAGCATGCCAATACGCTGATTATTGCTTCTCCAAGTGAATATGAGGAAGCGGTTCAGGTAATGAATGATGCGGGCATGAAGGAAAAAGTATTTGGCCGGGTAGCCGTAGTCGAAAATGATACTTCAGCAATTGGTTATTGGTCCAGGTTGAATATGCTTTCGGATGCGGTGGCTTTCCGGGAAGCGGTTTTTTGCGAAGGAACTCTTTCGTTCAAAAATATTATCGACTCGGTACAGCAGGTTGGTAATGATATAAAAATAAAAATACATGCGGCCGGAAGCGGAAGCATTGTAGGAAGCGATTCAAAAGACAGTTCCGGTGAAGCGGTATCAAAAGAAAATGGATTTAAACTTTCAGATCCATACAATCGTCGTTTAAAACGTTTACAGGACATTCTTGTTTCTTTATTTGCTCTCGTTAGTTTTCCTGTACATTTAATCGGCGTAAAAAAACCTTTTCAATTCATTGCCCATTGTTTTGCAGTATTGTTTGCACAGAAGACATGGATAGGTTATGCAACAGAAGGGAAAAATCTTCCTCCTCTTCGCAAAGCAGTAATGACTTGTAATGGAATACCTGCTACTACCAGGCAAGAGCTGCCTCAGCAAAGTCTGCAGATGGTTGACTATTGGTATGCCCGTGATTATGATCCATCACAGGATATAAAAATACTCTGGAGAATGTACAGACGACTTGGCGGATGAAACAATAAGTAATTGACGATTAGTAGCTGCGAAAATAAACACTGTGAAGGCGGGATTGCAATAACAGTAAGAGAACTCTTTTGCATATTGTATATTGCTTGTTGTCGATTGGCCCTATATTCGCAGCCCTTTAATAATAACATTGTGTAACTTTAAACCAACTCTCTCCGAAGTTTGCAGATATGGCAAATATTATTGATATAAAAATTCCAAAAGCGATTGCTAATGCATTACGTATCCCACCTAACGATGCACGCCGTCAACAAATAAAAGTGTTGAAGAAGTTATTGATGAAAGCCCGGTTTACTGAGTTTGGGCAGCAATATCGTTTTGATGATGTTCTGTTGAGCAAACAACCGGAAAAAAAATTCCAGGAGTTTGTGCCTGTGCATGATTATAATAAGATCTATGAAGAATGGTGGAAGAAAACTCTTGATGGTGTACCTGATGTAACCTGGCCGGGTAAAATAAAATATTATGCACTAAGTTCCGGTACTTCTGAAGCGGCCAGTAAATACATTCCTGTAACGAAAGATCTGCTTCGCAGTAATAGCATTAATTATATACGGCAGCTCATCAGTGTTTTTGGATATGAAGATGCCAATCGTAAAGCATTGACAAAAGGTTTTCTGATGTTGGGCGGAGCCACTGATCTGCAAAAAGGTGCAGCAGGTTGGTATGCAGGTGATCTGAGTGGGATATTGGCAAAAAAACGTCCATTCTGGTTTCAGACATTTTATAAACCCGGCGGTCGCATAGCCGCAATGAAGGACTGGAATCAAAAATTGAATGAAATAGTAGAGCATGCTAAAGAATGGGATATTGGTTATATCGTGGGTGTGCCTGCCTGGTGCCAGATGTGTATGGAAATGGTGATAGAGCATTATAAGCTTAAAAACATACATGAGATATGGCCCAACTTTGGTGTTTTTGTACATGGTGGCGTTTCCTTTGGGCCGTACAAAAAAGGATTCGAGAAATTATTGGGTAAACCAATCGTATACATTGAAAATTATTTATCAAGCGAAGGGTTTATTGGCTATAAAACAAGAGAGCATGCCAAAGGAATGCAACTGATATTGAACAACAATATTTTTTTTGAATTCGTCCCATTTGATGAGAAGAATTTTGATGCTGATGGAAAAATTGTAGCCAATCCGGAAGCGAAGATGATACATGAAGTAGAAGAAGGAAAAGAGTATGCACTGTTGATGAGCACCAATGCTGGTTCCTGGCGTTATTTAATCGGTGATACTATCAAATTTGTCGACCTGGAACGACATGAAGTAGCGATTACCGGGCGGACAAAACATTATCTGAGCCTGGTAGGTGAGCACCTGGGTGTGGAGAATATGAATAAAGCCATTCAATTGGTAAGTGAGGAATTTAATATCAGTATTCCCGAATACACGGTAGTTGGCTTTCCTTATAAAAACTTTTTTGCCCACAAATGGTATGTGGCAACTGATGATAAAGTGGATCCGGAAAAGTTGAGAAAGCGGATTGACGAGAACCTGCGGGTTCTCAATGATGATTATGCGACCGAAAGAGATAGTGCATTAAAGGAAGTGTTTCTGCAAGTATTACCCGAAGAAAAATTCCTGGAATTCATGAAGCTAAAAGGTAAGATAGGAAGCCAGCATAAATTTCCAAGAGTAATGAAGGGCAAGATGCTGGAAGACTGGAATAAATTTCTGGAAACAGGAAATGTTTAAGTAAGAAATACGAAGTACTTAAAGGTAAGGTCCTGATTGATTAAAATACTCAGAATAGTATAAGAGATAAAATACTTTAGCCGAAGCCGGACATACATCCTTGATATGAGAGAAAAGAAATTACAAAAAGACATTCTGAACTAAAGTACTTCGTATCCCGGTACTTCATACTTTGACTTGATTTGCCGTACTTCGTAGCTTCAATTATGGTTGAAGCTGTCCTCAAAGGAATTACACTGGGTTTTTTGCTGAGTCTAGCAGTGGGCCCTGTTATATTTTCTATTATCAAGCAAAGTCTGAATAATGGACATAAGGGTGGGTTGGCTTTTGTATTGGGAGTTTCCGCCAGTGATATTGGTCTTGTGCTGATCAGTAATGTCTTTACTGAATTATTCAGCAGTATTAGTAGTCATCGTACTGAAATAGGGATTGCCGGCAGTGTTTTTTTGATCGTAATGGGTATTTATTTTTTATTTTTTAAAAAGATAAAAGTAGATGATCGTGGTCAGCAGATCATAACCCGTTTCCGGAAAAGAGACTATGCAAGAATTTTTCTCTCGGGGTTTTTTATGAATACATTGAACCCGGCCATTTTTCTTTTCTGGATCACCACCTCAACTACATTTGTAAACCATACCGTAAAAGAGAGGATAATTATTTTTACGATAAGTCTATTATTTGTATTGGCAGCGGATATTGCCAAAGTAATGTTAGCCGGCAAGATCCGTAATCGGCTTACTCCTCACAATATTCATAATATCAATCGTCTCAATGGCATTATTCTTATTGGCTTTGGCATTGCATTAATATGGGGATTGCTGGCTTATGCCAATAGGGGATAATATCTTTTAACAATTTATAGCCGGCTTAGGATTGTAAGTTTGATGCATGAGCCGGCTGCTGATAATCTTTATTTTGTTATTGTCTTCCCTGGTTTCCTGGGCACAAACAGGATATCTTTTTGTCAAAAAAGGAATTAAAAAGAAAAAAATTTATACAGAAGGTTCAACTATCTACCTGCGTTTGCAAAACGATAGTTTATATTATGGAATGATTACCCGCCTGATGAATGATACCATTTATCTTAGTGGCCGGCCTGTTCCCCGGGTAGCTGTAAAAGAAGTAATTATTAACAGAAGGGAACATACATCTTTTCGGATCAGTGCCAAAAATTTATTGTTGATATCAGGGGGTGCGGCGCTTGTTACCGCTGGGCTTTCGTTGAGTAAGCAGGCTGATTTTAAAGAAGCACTGATAGCGGGTACTGTAATAGGTTATGGCCCACTGGCCATTGGTTACCTGAAAAGTAAAATATCTTTAAAGCGTAAGAAGTATAAGATCGGAAAAAGGTTCCGCCTACAGTTAATTGATTTTTATATTCCGCGAAAACGTGGATTTTAAGCCACGACTGCAAAATTTAATTTTTAATATTGCAGCGCAAAATGACTACGAAAGGATTTTTCCCAAAATTATGGCGATGGATAAAGAAGATCTTTATTATTCTTTTCATTGCACAATTTGTTTATATCTTTTTATTAAAATGGATAAACCCTCCTATTACTATTACCCAATTTGTTAGCTGGATAAGCGGACATGGGCTGAAAAGGGATTATGTCGCTGATAAAGCCATTTCTTATAACGCAAAGCTGGCCGTTATCGCTTCAGAAGATCAGTTGTATGCAGATCATAGTGGATTTGATTGGAAGAGCATCAAAAAAGCGATGAAGTATAACGAAAAAAAGCCCGGTCGGGTAAGGGGCGCCAGTACCATCAGTCAGCAGGTTGCGAAAAATGTTTTTCTATGGCAGGGAAGATCCTGGATACGGAAAGGATTAGAAACGTATTTTACTTTTATGATAGAGTTGATATGGGGAAAAAAAAGG
>CAMLEX010000500.1 GCA_946479055.1 uncultured Bacteroidota bacterium
TGAAAATGGCTGTAGGAACATCTTTGCTGATAATTGCCATCAACTCACTATTTGGTTTTCTTTTTAGCCTGAAACAATTTGAATACAACTGGACGATCCTGGTTTCCTTTACTATACTTGGTATAGCTGGTATTTTTATTGGCAGTAAAATAGCGGAAAGAATTTCCGGCACTTCATTAAAAAAAGGATTTGGATGGTTTGTATTAATTATGGCTACCTATATCATCATTAAAGAATTGTTTATTCATTGAGCATCGTTGTCCTTTGTGACAAAAGTCATAGATAGTTTTGACCCGCCAACGCAACTTTGTATAAGCAAATTAAATTAATATGAAAGTAGAACAGATCTATACAGGATGTTTAGCTCAAGGAGCTTATTATATTGAAAGTAATGGCGAAGCTGCGGTGATAGATCCGCTGCGTGAAGTGGAACCGTATATCCGCAAAGCAAAAAGAAACCATGCAACAATCAAATACGTTTTTGAAACTCATTTTCATGCAGATTTTGTTAGCGGCCATCTTGACCTGGGCAAAAAAACCGGCGCAGCTATCGTATATGGCCCCAATGCAAAACCAGCATTTGATGCGCATATCGCCACCGATGGTGAAGAATTTAAAATTGGCAATGTAATCCTGAAAGCATTGCATACACCAGGTCATACCATGGAAAGTACCTGCTATTTATTAAAAGATGAGGAGGGCAATGATGTAGGTCTTTTTTCTGGTGATACCTTATTCATCGGCGATGTGGGCCGTCCGGACCTGGCACAAAAAGTAGATGCCAGTCTTACACAGGATAAATTAGCCGATCACTTATTTGATTCATTGCGAAACAAGATCATACCGCTTGCAGATGATATCATTATTTATCCAGCACATGGAGCCGGCTCTGCCTGTGGCAAAAACATGAGCAAGGAAACTACTGACACTTTGGGTCATCAGAAAGAAACAAATTATGCGCTGCGTGCCGGTATGACTAAAGAAGAATTTATTAAAGAAGTAACATCAGGCCTTGTCGCCCCACCTTCATATTTTCCGCTGAATGTAATGATGAATATTAAAGGATATGACAGTATTGATAAAGTATTGGAAAGAGGGCAACATGCATTGAGCCCTGAAGCGTTTGAAACTGCCGCGAATGAAACCGGCGCATTGATATTGGATACAAGAGATGCGCAAACATTTGCCAAAGGTTTTGTTCCTAATTCAACCAATATTGGTATTGATGGTAATTTTGCTCCCTGGGTGGGAACTATGATACCTGATATCAAACAGGAAATTCTGTTGATAACAGATAAAGGACGGGAAAAAGAAGTGATTACAAGATTGGCCCGTGTAGGTTATGATTACACAATTGGTTATTTAAAAGGCGGATTTGAAACCTGGAAAAAAGCCGGTAAAGAAATAGATGAAATAGAATCGGTCACTGCTAAAGAATTATCAGAGATCATGTTTAAAGAAAAAGTCAATGTGCTGGATGTCCGCAAAAACAATGAATACCTGAGCGAACATATAATCGATGCAGAAAATACCCCGCTTGATTTCATTAATGAAAGCATGATGCAGGTGGATAAAAATAAAACTTATTATGTTCATTGCACAAGCGGGTACCGTTCCATGATTTTCAACTCTGTTTTAAAAGCAAGAGGCTATCATAATTTAATTGATGTAAAAGATGGATTTAAAGGAATAAAAGAAAGCGGAAAATTTCAACTCACTGATTTTGTCTGTCCAACCTCTTTACTTTAATTGTTGTACTTTAAATTGAATCTATAATTATGAATATGATTGATTGGTTGAGCCAACCCTGGCCGTGGTATGTATCAGGCCCGCTTATTGGGCTTACAGTTCCTGCCTTGCTATTGCTTGGCAACAAGGCATTCGGTGTGTCTTCGTCGCTACGGCATATTTGTGCTGCCTGTATACCAGCAAAAATCCCCTTTTTTCAATACGATTGGAAAAAAGAAATATGGAACTTGTTTTTTGTAACAGGCATTTTGTTGGGAGGAATATTGGTTGCATTGTTTTTGCAAAATCCTGAGCCCGTCAGTGTAAATCCTAAACTGGTAATTGAACTGCAGCAATATGGCATCAACAACTATGAGGGGCTGGTGCCTGCTGATCTTTTTAACTGGAGCAATGTATTAACGCTGAAGGGATTTATCATGATGGTAGTTGGAGGTTTCCTGGTAGGTTTCGGAACCAGATATGCCGGGGGCTGTACATCGGGTCATGCCATCATGGGTTTGAGTAACCTTCAATGGCCATCGCTGGTAGCTACCATTAGCTTTATGACTGGCGGTTTTTTAGTAGCCAATCTTATTCTTCCTTTTATTTTAAAACTTGGATAACCATGGAAACCAGAGAACAAAAACATCATCATTTTCTGAAAGAAAATACAGACTTTGAAGTTCGTTCGTTAGATGCGGATAGCTACAATGAATCGGAATTGAAACATCCATGGTGGCATAACCTGAAATATTTAATAGCCGGTTTATTTTTCGGTATCATTCTCGTAAAATCAGAAGTAATTTCCTGGTTTCGTATCCAGGAAATGTTTCACCTTCAAAGCTTTCACATGTTTGGCGTAATCGGTTCTGCTATTGCAGTAGGAATGCTTTCAGTATGGCTTATCAAAAAATTTAAAATGAAAACTATTTATGGCGAGCCTATTGAGTTTGTCAATAAAAAATTCAATAAAGGAAATATTTATGGCGGGCTATTGTTTGGTTTTGGCTGGGCTATTACGGGAGCTTGTCCGGGACCTTTGTTTGCGCAGATCGGAACCGGTGCTACTGTTATTGTAATAACTTTGTTAAGTGCTATTGCCGGCACCTGGACCTACGGTTATTTCAGAGAGAGGCTCCCTCATTAATCATTTAATAAATGATGTATGCGATTCTTTCGATCATCTTTATTTCTCATTTTGTCAGGCGTCATTATATTGGCTGTAATTGTTTACTTATTACTGAACAAACGCTCCCACAATAATAACATATCAATCGCATCACAACGGGCAGACACAAGCATGGTAATAAAAAAAGATGAATGGAAAGCGCCGGATTTAAATGCTTTGCCTGACAATGAAGAAGGAAAAATGATTCGCTACGGAAAAGATCTTATCGCAAATACAGCAACATATTTTGGTCCAAAGGGAAGAGTGGCGCATATTACCAATGGCATGAATTGTCAAAACTGTCATGTTGATGCCGGCCTCAAACCGTATGGTAATTGTTTTTCAGCTGTGGCATCTATTTATCCCGTCTTCAGACCGAGAAGTGGAATTATTGAATCAATAGAATTCAGGATCAATGATTGTCTTCAAAGAAGCCTTAATGGAAAAACTATCGACAGCCTGAGTAAAGAAATGCAAGCAATGGTAGCCTATCTGAAGTGGATTGGAAAAGATGTTCCGAAGGGAATTAAACCACCAGGGGCAGGCGCAGAAGAACTGCCCTTTTTAGACAGAGCAGCTGATACAACAAAAGGCAGCGTGGTGTATGTGACTAAATGCCGATTATGCCATGGTAAGAACGGAGAAGGTATATTCAATGCCGATTCGTCCGGATATATTTATCCTCCGTTATGGGGAAAAAGAAGTTATAATATCGGCGCGGGACTTTACCGCCTCACCCGTTTTGCGGGGTATGTAAAAAATAGTATGCCTTTTGGCGCCACACATCAAAATCCGCAACTAACGAACGAAGAAGCCTGGGATGTGGCTGCATTTGTAAATTCACAACCAAGGCCTGTTAAATTCTTCCGTAACGATTGGCCTGATATTACAAAGAAAGCCATTGATCACCCTTTCGGGCCTTATCCGGATAGCTTTTCTGAAAAGCAACATAAGTTTGGACCATTCAAACCTATTATTGAGGCGAGGAAAAAGCTGGCCTCACAAAAGAAAAATTGATTTCGCATTTTACATTTAACCATATCGATAACTCATGCATAAACATTCTTTATCCTGTACCTGCCCTCATGAAAATAATAGCCGTCGCGAATTCCTGAAAAATGCATCGCTGGCAGGACTTGCTTTTACTGGTTTGCCACAGGTTGCCGGCGCCGCAGCAGGCGATGACCATCATGAAAAAGAAATGCTCCGCAACAAAACAGTTCAAAATGGCAAAGCAAAACGCATCACATTACTGCATACTGCAGATATACATGGCCAATTGTATACGCATGATGAATTTTTTTTGGAGAATGACAAGCCTGTCTACAAAAAACGAGGTGGTTTTGCTGTGTTGAAAACAATGCTACAAACATTAAAAGCACAAAACCCATCGAATACATTGATCATTGATGGCGGCGATTGCTTCCAGGGAAGTGGCGTTGCTGCCCTAAGTAAAGGAAGTGCCATCATTCCGCTTATCAATAATATTGGCTATGATCTGGTATTGCCAGGTAACTGGGAAGTAGTGTATGGAAAAGAGATGATGCGAAAAGATCTTGGTGCTTATGATGCACAAAAAATATGCGCCAATATGTTTCATGATACCCATGATGAA
>CAMLEX010000501.1 GCA_946479055.1 uncultured Bacteroidota bacterium
AGCAACTCCTGCCCAGTACAACCAGCCAAATCCGCCGTAAAATCCTGCAATAATAACACAGGCTGCACTTAATAAGTGTAATAGTTCTGAAACTCTCAAGGCTTTTGTTTTACCTAACCAGGAAGGGATAGAATATAACTTTTGTGATTTATCAAACTCTTCATCCTGCAAGGCATAGATAATATCAAAACCACTGACCCAGAAAATAACTGCCAGTGAAAAAAGAATGGGCAATAATGAAAACTGGCCCGTTACCGCCAGGTAAGCTCCGATAGGCGCCAATGATAATCCCAATCCAAGCACCAAATGACAAAGCGGAGTAAATCTTTTTGTATAACTATAACCAAGTACAACCAACAATGCAACTGGAGAAAGATAAAAACAAAGTTTGTTGATAAAGAAAGTGCAGACAATAAACAACAGACAATTAACAATAGTGAATAGCAACACACTGTTTGCTTTTATGATACCGGCAGGAATTTCTCTTATAGCTGTTCTTGGATTCTTGGCATCAAAGCTTCTGTCGAGATAACGATTGAAAGCCATGGCGGCACTGCGGGCAAAGACCATGCATAATATAACCAGAAGGAAATATACCGTCAATAAAAAATAGGTATTAGAACCGCTGTATATTTTATGAATAAGAGAATCTTCTGATACACTAAACGCATAGGCATCATCCGGCCGCCAACCAATTGTTTTGTTCAAATTCCATTGTCCCACAAATAGATCAAAATCAAACTTTAATACCCCCAGAAAAAAACCTATTAACGCAAATGGCATTGCGAAAATGGTGTGAGAAAATTTTACCAGGCTTAAATAATTTTTTACTTTACTCATTTTTATTTTTTTCTGTCTGAACTGGGATTGATAAGATGTCTGAGATTTATCAGATAATTAGAAAATGGCTGGAAACCTAAAGATGCGTCAAACTTTATTTCCCATTAATCCTATTAATCCCATAAATCCTGGTTCTGACAATTTCCCACAACACCACTCCCGCCGCCGTTGCAATATTCAACGAATGTTTCATACCCAATTGTGGAATTTCTATCGTACCATCGCATAGAGCAATTGTTGATTGTTCTACCCCACTCACTTCATTGCCAAATATGACAGCGATTTTACCGGCCGCATCAAATTTTTCCAGTGAAATACTATTTTCAACTTGTTCTATCGCAAACACTTTATAACCATCTTGCTTCAACGTTTCGACAGCCTCCTTTGCCGAAGGAAAATGTGTCCACTCCACCGTTTCTTCGGCGCCAAGAGCGGTTTTTTTGATCTCTTTATGTGGAGGTTTGGCTGTATAGCCGGTAATGTAAATGGCTTCAATCAAAAAAGCATCTGCAGTACGAAACACACTGCCGACATTATAAGCGCTGCGTACATTTTCCAGTACTGCTATCACGGGTGTTTTTGGAGACTCCTTGAATTCTTCTACCGATTTCCGGCCCAACTCTACCATGCTCAATTTTCGCATCGTGCAAAAATAAGGAAGAAGCTTACAAACTCATTCCCCAATTGATCAGCGCATCTATTTCTTTTGGAGCCCCATTTATCCTTTCTTCTGATCTTTTATGCCCGAGGCGAACCAATACTATTTTTTTGGAAGGAATAACTATAACGTATTGACCTAAAATGCCCCGTGCATAAAAAACACCGGGAAATGCAGGGCGTATCCACCATTGATAGCCATAATAATTACAGGACTCACCTTCTTCATCTGGAATATTACAGCCAGTAATAGATTGCATATAGTAGGCCGAATCAATGATTGTATTCCCTTTCCATTTACCACTATCCAGCATCAATTGACCCAATCTTGCAAAATCCCGGGCATTGGTATTAAAACAACAAAATGCTTTTTCATTTCCACTTTCTCTATCCGTACTCCATTTGGCCGGATGTTCTGCGCCTAATGGCTGCCACAATTTTTCCGATGCATAGGCGCTTATTGATTTACCGGTAGCTTTTTCCAATACCAGTCCAAGGAGTTCGGTATCACCTGATTTATAACTATGATAAGTGCCTGGCTCCTTCAGGATCTTTACCCCGGTCGCCGTTTTATACAAGTCACTTCCATAATAAGATTAAGTGGTTTCCGATAAAGGGTTTGAATAGGAATCATCCCAATTACTGCCGCTGCTCATTGTCAACAGGTCTTTTATCCTGAGTTTAACCGCTAATCCTTCTTTAAATTCCGGCAAATAATTTCCTACCGGTTCGTCAACCGATTTTATTTTTCCCTCTTTTATGGCAGCACCAATTAATAAGCTGGTGATGCTTTTAGCTACGGAAAAGGAATTGGACAATGAAGAATCGCTGTAACCATCCCAGTATTTCTCATATAGTAAGGAATCATTTTTTATAACCACCAGGGCTACTGTTTTCAGCTCTGCCAGCAATTGATTCAGATCATCAGGACTGCTTATTTTATTATAAGAATCCGAAACCGGCCAGGGCTGTGCCTTTCCGGAAGTGACCGTATTATTGTCAAAAATTTTATAATCATCGATACCCGCAAAATTATAATAGACCGCTTTGAATAAAAAAGTCCTGCCGGTTGCAAACGCATAGACGGAAAGCAGGATGATAAGAGCAAGAAAGAATAGCAATATTCCTTTAAAAAACTTTTTCATAATAGCAGGTTTACTAATTATATTGAACGACTATCGAAACTAAGAATTGTTCCCTGATATAGCAATAGTTCGTAAACTAGCCTTTTTTAAATAAGTTATACTATCACTTTTGCTATTTATTCACCTTGGAAAGCAAAAAGAATAGTTACCTAAACACTTCCTTATTTTTGCCACTCTCCAAAAGGATTGAACGTACATGGCGAAAACAAAAATAGAAGAAACCCCCATGATGCAGCAGCACCGGGCTATCAAGCAGAAATACCCGGATGCTATTTTGCTGTTTCGTGTAGGCGACTTTTATGAAACATTCGGCCAGGATGCGGTGATCGCTTCACAGGTTTTAGGCATTACGCTGACCAAACGCAATAATGGCGCTGCGAACTCGCTGGAGTTGGCGGGTTTTCCACATCATGCTTTAGATACTTATTTACATAAACTGGTAAAAGCAGGCTACCGGGTAGCCATTTGTGATCAGTTGGAAGATCCCAAACAGGCGAAAGGCGTTGTAAAAAGAGGTGTTACGGAAATGGTGACGCCGGGGACTACGGTCAATGATAAATTATTGGAACATCATACTAATAATTTTTTAGCCGGCATACATTTTTCAGATGATGACAAATATGGTTTAGCCTTTCTTGATATTTCCACCGGTGAATTTTTTATTGCCGAAGGCGACAAAGAATACGCTGATAAATTATTACAAAGTTTCAAACCCGCCGAAGTGGTTTTTCAACGCCACAAACAAAAGTTCTTTAAAGAATATTTTGGTGGCAAGATGTATACTTATGCACTGGATGAATGGATCTTTGATAATGCCTATGCGGAAGATGTATTGTTGAAACATTTTCAAACTCATTCCTTAAAAGGATTTGGCGTTGATGATTTAAGCAATGGTTTGATTGCTGCCGGTGCCGTTATCCATTACCTGAGAGATACCGAGCATCCTAACCTGCAGCATATTACTTCGCTGCAGCGCATCGACCGGGATGATTTTCTGTGGATGGACCGGTTTACTATCCGCAATCTTGAATTAGTATATGGAAATTCAGAAGGTAATCATACACTTCTGGGCGTGCTGGACAATACATCTTCACCCATGGGTGCCCGCCTGCTGAAAAGGTGGATCATATTCCCTTTGAAAGATATTATCAAGATCAATGAACGCCTGGAATTGGTTGAATTCCTGATCAAAGAAACTGATCTGCGGAATAAGCTGATACAACATATCAAACATTGTGGTGATATTGAAAGGTTGGTTTCCAAGATTCCGATGAAGAAGATCAATCCAAGAGAAGTTTTACAATTGGCAAGAGGATTGCAACAGGTTGCCGCCATCAAACAACTATGTTCATCTTCTTCCAATGATTATTTAAAGCGCTTAGGCGATGCATTAAACCCTTGCCCCTATATCGCTGAAAAAATTTTTAAAGAAATTATTGATAACCCACCTGCGGTAGCCGCAAAAGGAGGAATGATCCACAGTGGAATCAGCAATGAACTGGATGAACTAAGAAAGATTTCTCAAAGCGGCAAAGAATACCTGGTACAGTTGCAACAGAAAGAAGTAGAAAGAACCGGTATCAGTTCATTGAAGATTGGTTTTAATAATGTGTTTGGTTATTATTTAGAAGTAACCAACCTGCATAAGAATAAAGTTCCACCGGAGTGGATGCGAAAACAAACACTTGCCAATGCTGAACGATATATTACACCTGAATTAAAAGATTACGAAGAAAAAATAACCGGTGCTGAAGACAAGATCCTGCAACTGGAATTGCAGCTATATGAATTATTGCTGAATGAATTATTTGATTACCTGGCTCCTGTTCAGAACAATGGCAATATCATTAGATCGGAAGAGCGTCGT
>CAMLEX010000502.1 GCA_946479055.1 uncultured Bacteroidota bacterium
GGTACCCAAATCTGGTTTTTGTTCGCTAGCCCACGTAAGTTTAATTCCCGCAAAAAACATTTCTCATAAACGCTTTCCAATAAACCGGGACCTAGGTGTTTATGTACTTCTATTGCGCAACCGATTACTTGATAAGTAAGCTCATTTAAATATTTTTTAGTTATTCGCATTCACCTATGTGTTATATCTATGTGCCTATGATTCTATGTGGTTCAAAAATATAACTTAACCCTGTTAAGCCAACAAATTCCTGAACCAGTACCTCAAAATATTAATTAGCCTAAATCTTTTAGTTGACCGGTTACTTAAATCCCAGCAGTTTCAGACCAGTATCATTAAATTTACCGAAGTATTGCAAACATGCAATACGATAATGCGGCTCAAATGAAAGAAAATTTATCACAGGCTTCCATTGAACCATTGCTCGATTACTTTGATCGTCTTATACCCTTAAACAAAGAGGAGAAAGAGCTGGTAACCGAAAAGTTTCACCCACGCCTCTATCGTAAGCGGCAGTATGTACTACAGGAAGGCAATATTTGTACCCAGCTCAACTTTGTTGTCAGGGGTTGTCTGCGTATGTACAAAATTGATGAGCAAGGGGCGAGTCATATACTTCAATTTGCTGCTGAAAGTTACTGGATCAATGATCTTGGCAGTTTTCACTCCGAAAAAGCCTCAGAACTAAACATTGACGCATTGGATGATACAATGGTGTTACAGATAAATCGAAAAGATCTTATCTCGCTATACCTGCAAGCGTCAAAATTTGATCGCATTTTCCGCGTACTGATCGAAAACAGTTTTGTAAGCCTGCAAAAGCGTTTACTGCAAAATATTAGTTCCACTGCTGAAGAACGTTACCAGTCTTTTTTAGAAACTTATCCGCATCTCGTCAATCGTCTTTCGCAAACCCAGATCGCATCATTTTTAGGTATCACCCCTGAGTTCCTAAGTCGCTTACGCAGCAAGCTTAGCAAGTCAAAATCTTAAACCAGATCAAGACTATTTCTTAAACAAGGTCATTGGAGCACTCCTCTTCAATGCCAGAGATTTGCACTTACAAATCAATCATTCAAATAAAAAGAAATAGTTTATGACACAAAAATTAAAAGTAACAGTGATCGGTCTTGGAAATATCGGAACTGCAGTTGCTACAAATCTTGTAAAAGCCAATCGGCCTGTTATCGTTGCCGACAGAAAGATTGACAAGGCAAAGAAACTTGCTCAACAATTGGGAAACTTAGCACGGCCATTGGAAATTGCCGCTGCTATTAAAGAAGCAGATATTATTGTATTGGCCATCTGGTTCAGTGCGATCAAAGAATTGCTGCATCAATATGCAACAGAGCTGGAGGGAAAGATAATTGTTGATCCTTCTAATCCTATTGCACCGGATGAAAAAGGCGGATTCAAAAAAATTATCGGTGAAAAAGAATCAGCAGGTAAGATTCTTTCTTCTCTTCTTCCTAGAAATGCAAAATTGGCGAAAACGCTGGGCACATTAGGTGTGGCTTCGCTTGCAGGTGCTGCTTTTCAAAAACCTGAAGCTGCTGTTTTGTTTTATGCTACTGATGATACCAGCATTAATGCAGACATTGAGCAATTAATTTGTGATAATGGTTTTGAACCTGTACGTATTGGTGGCATTGATCAATCTATCCGTATCGAAGTATTTGGTGACCTGCATGAATTTGGCGCATTGGGTAAACCAGTTACTGCCGCTGAAACAAAAGAGAAGGTATAACATGACTAAATTAAAATAAACTTATTATGACAGCAGAAAACAACAAACAGCTCATGAAACGTTTTGTAGAATTTATCAATACTGCAAACGAGCAATTGTCGAATGAATTGATTAGTAAAAATGCGACATTCTATGTGCCGGGAAATCCTGAACCTATGCGTGGTCCCGGTGGTTATCTTGCCATCATTGAAATGATGCGAAGCGGCTTCCCTGACATTCAATGGACGCTTGATGATATGGTAGCAGAAGGTGATAAAGTCGCTGCACGTTTTACGATGCGGGGCACACATAGCGGTACTTTCTTTGGTGTTTCTGCAACAGGAAGACTAATTGAGGTGAAGGCTATGAATTTTTATCGCTTCACTAACGGACAAATTGTTGAAGAACATGGCATGCCTGATATGCTTGCACTGCTACATCAAATTGGAGCAATGCCAGGAGCTTAAATAACTCACAGTTAGGAAAGTCTGTTGCTGCCATGAAAACGGAACGACGAACGAAATGCGACGCAACAAACGATGCCCGCCCCTACCGAACGCTGGTATCAAAAACTAAAAAACATAAACGGTACGTTCGGGCGGGCCATGAAATGCTATTGTTTGTATTTAACGCAAATAGTTTTTAATTCATAAAAAACTATTTGTCAGGGCATGAAAAAAAAATTTAATATCCAGGGTTAACTACGAATTTTAAAAATCAAATTCAATTACAATTAAACATGCGGGCCATGTGGTTTTCTTTGAAAACTTTGCAGATGTGTCGACAAGTATAGCTCCATTTATTAAGTAACTTAACACAATGAGCAGTCCCGGCACTTTAAACAGCATTTATAAACAAGCACAAATTGATAAGAAATGAGAAAGTATTTGGTGGTATATGAAAAAACAAAAACAGGTTACTCTGCTTATGTTCCTGATCTGCCCGGTGTGATGGCGACCGGCAAAATAAAAGCAATTGTTGAAAAAAATATTTTCGGCGCAATTCAATTTCATATAGAAGGATTAAAAGAAGAACGCCTTCGCATACCAAAAGCACAGGCAGAAAGTGAAATGTTAGTCTTTGCAGTATAATGTCAATTTTGTCCTTCTTTTCAGATCAAACTGTGTCCAAACTAAAAGGCAGTTTCCTTATTCGTTTTCCTGTTAAATCATAAATGGCATTAGTAAGCGCAGGAGTGAAAGCCGGCAAACCAGGTTCTCCTACTCCACCAGCATCCGCATCGTTCTCCATGATGTGTACTTCTATTGGAGGAATATCGTTTATGCGTGGCATATTGTAGGCATAAAAATTCCGTTGTTGCGTCATTCCGTCTTTAAATGTTATTTCATGTGTTGTGGCTGCACCCAACGCCATCACGATTGATCCTTCCACCTGGGCTTTGATCGTATCAGGATTTACATACCAACCGCAATCTACCACTGCCCACACATGATCGATCTTTATTTTACCATTGGCTTGTATTGATACTTTTACTACCTGGCCCACAGGAGTTTCAAAACACTCCGTGATCGCTACGCCATAGCCCTCATTTTTTTTCCTTTTTTTCCAACCCGATACTTCCTCCATTTTGTCAAGTTGGCGATGTAAGCGTTCATCCTTCAGATGTTGTCTTCTGAATTCAAAAGGATCTTTACCTGCGGCAATGGCCAACTCATCCATGAAGCTTTCATACGCAAACCCGTTGGTTGATGCATACACTGAACGCCACCACATCGTAGGTATCGGAGTTTCAAAAGGAATATCCTGGATGCTGATGTTTTTTATGGTTTCAAAATAAGGTTTAAGAAGTCCTTCCGAAGCACTCCGATTGGGTTCATCCTTTTTTCCTCCCCGCCAATGATTGTTGTTTTGACCTGCAAGTTTTACTTTAAAAGCACTGATCTCACCATTTACAATCACTCCTTCGCACCTGTAAGAGATGCCAGGTCGATAAGGCCCTTGCGTCATATCATCTTCCCTGGTCCATACCACTTGCACCGGGGCACCTATTTGCTTTGAAATAACGGAAGCCTCGTGCGGATAATCCATAAATGCTTTTCTTCCGAAACCTCCACCCAAAAAAGTTAAGTTCACAATTACATTTTCTCTCGCCAAACCCATTTCTTTGCTGATATAATCCTGAACCCACTCGGGTGCCTGTATCGGTCCCCAGATCTCCAATTTGTCTCCCTGGTAATGGGCAACACAATTCACAGGTTCCATGCAACTATGCGATTGATACGGAGTTTGATAAACCACATCAATCTTCTTTCCGGCCTTCTGTATAATGCTATCGGGATCTCCCACTTTGCGAAATGAAAGTCCTTCTTTTGTTTTCAGGTCTTCTTCCTGGCGTCTGAATATCTCCCCTGTACTCAAATGCTCAAACCCGCTATCGTCCCATTCAACTTTCAATGCCTTTTTTCCTTCTATAGCGGCCCATGTTGAGTCGGCCACGACAGCAACACCTTCACGGTAAGTACTAAAAACTCCCATGCGTACTTTGAAAACATTTTTGACACCGGGTATTTTTCGTGCTGCTCTATCATCAAAGCTTTTTACTACACCGCGCAACCGGGGATTACGCTCCACCGCGGCATAAAGCATACCCGGAATTTTTTTATCGAGCCCGAATATGGCTGTACCATTTGTTTTCAAGGCTGTATCCTGGCGATGAAGAGGCTTACCAATTAACTTATACTCCGAACGGGCTTTGAGCTTAACATTCTTTGGTGTTTCCAATCTGGATGCGTCAACAACAAGCTCTCCGTAATGAAACT
>CAMLEX010000503.1 GCA_946479055.1 uncultured Bacteroidota bacterium
TTCTTTGATCAGCCATTCGCCTCCCTTCAATAAATTTTTGGTTTCTGTGGCAGCACTCATGATATGTAAGTTTAAAGGTTTAAGAGTTTAAAGTTTGTCATTATTGACAGTTACACCTACTCACCACTCGCCATTCACTACTCACTATTTCAAATTATCATACACTATTTGTAATACTTCCTTGCACACATCTATCCTGTCAGCAGGCACGGTTTTCAGCGCTTCATTCAATGTTTCGTCAGCTATCTGCATTGTTTCTTCTTCCAGCTTTTGCGCATTTTTGGTCAGGTATATCAGGTTGATGCGCCTGTCATTTTCTGATGGAACCCGTTTAACCAGGTTCAACTTTTCAAGATTATCAACCAGCCGGGTTATACTGGGTTTATCACGGAAGGTAGCATTGCATAATTGTTGCTGACTTCTCCCATCTTCTTTCCATAAATGATAAAGGACACTCCATTGTTCTATGGTAATGTTCAGGCCGGCATTGTTGAATTTTTTCTGCAAACGCCGGGCAATAGCGGTAGAAGCCTTACCTGTAACAAAGCTGTAGAGTTCTCCTTTTTTAAAATGGTTGTTTGGCATATAGTTGTTTGTGCAACTATCCAAAAATAATATTATTTTCGAATAGTTCAACTATATTTTCAGCAAAATTTTTCTTCCCGAAATGAAACAACGGCTGCTAGCATACAAAAATTCGCAGGTTAGCTATTACTGTTTTGGCTCCGGCCCCAAACAAGTAGTTTGCTTTCATGGCTATGGTGAAGAGGCTCGACTATATAATTTTCTTGAAAAATATGCTGCCGATCAATTTACATTCTATTCCATTGATCTTCCTTTTCATGGCCAAACCAAATGGAACGAAGGCTTGAATTTCTCACACGACGACCTGCAACAAATTATAGGGACTATTTTGAGGGAGGTAAACCAGCAACCGGCAAGCAGCGACGAGAAACTAATTTTACTCGGCTTCAGTCTCGGCGGCCGCATTGCTTTGAGCCTTTTCCAGGCACAACCGCAAAATGTAGAAAAGCTCATTCTACTGGCACCCGATGGACTAATAGTAAATTTCTGGTATTGGTTTTCTACACAAACCTGGATCGGCAATAAAATTTTTTCATTCAGCATGAAATACCCGGGTTGGTTTTTTGCTTTTTTAAAAATGGTAAATAAACTCGGGTTAGTAAATGCCAGTGTCTTCAAGTTTGTAAACTATTATATCGGTAACAAAGAAGCCCGGGAATTATTATTTCAACGATGGACCGGCTTGCGAAAATTAAAACCGAACCTGACCCGGATTAAAAATTTGATCCACCAGCAACAAACACAAACACGTTTAGTCTATGGTAAATATGATCGGATCATTTTACCGGTAAGAGGTGAAAAATTCCAAAAAGGAATTGAAGAGTTTTGCACTGTTACTGTTATTGCATCGGGTCACCAGGTATTGCATGAAAATCATGTGGAAGGAATATTAACAGCTTTGCAGCATTAAACAGGCAATGATTAGATTTGTTGTTTCCAGTCATGACAATTTTGTTTTTTACTATATCGCTTTTCGTTTGCTACAGCATTCTTATTCTTAATTATTGGCGAAGCTGGAAAACCATTCCTGATTTTATCGTTTCAAACCAAATTCCATCAATCCGGATTTCTGTTATCATCCCTGCAAGAAATGAAGAAGAAAATATTGCTAAGTTATTAAAAGCATTGCTTGGACAAACTCATCCACGCGATTTATTTGAAATAATAGTAATTGACGATCATTCCACAGATAAAACAGTTGAAATAGTTACACGGTTTCCGGAAGTAAAATTGTTGCAACTCAAAGATGATGCCCTTAATTCCTACAAAAAGAAAGCGATTGAAAAAGGAATAGCTGCTGCGTCCGGTGAACTGATTGTAACAACGGATGCAGATTGTTTACCGCTACCAACATGGTTACAATCCATAGCATCATTCAAAGAAAAAACAAATGCAGGTTTTATTGTAGCCCCGGTCGTGTTTGAATGTAATAATCAACCGGTGCAGGTTTTCCAGGCGTTGGACTTTATGGTGCTACAAGGCATTACCGGAGCATCAGTGCACAAAGAGTTGCTCTCTATGTGCAACGGCGCTAATCTTGCTTATGAAAGGCAATTGTTTTATGATGTTGATGGTTTTACTGGAATTGACCATATCGCTTCTGGTGACGATATGTTGCTGATGCATAAGATCGCTAAAAAATATCCTGGCAGGATTCATTACCTGAAATCGGCTGATGCTATTGTAAGAACTCAACCTATGCCGACATGGAAACAATTTTTTAACCAGCGTATCCGCTGGGCCAGCAAAGCCACACATTATGATGATAAAAAAATCTTTTGGGTATTACTGCTGGTTTATCTTTTTAATTTTTCTTCTTTGGTTTTGCTGGTTGCAGGTTTTTGGCTAACAGTTTATTGGTTTGTATTAGCCGGTTTATGGATCGGTAAAACAATTGTTGAACTGCCTTTCATTAATTCAGTTGCCCGATTCTTTGGTAAAAGAGCATTGTTGAAATATTATTTCTTCTTTCAGCCGCTGCATATTTGTTATACAATCATTTCCGGATTATTGGGTCAGTTTGGTAAGTATGAATGGAAAGGAAGAAAGGTAAGATAGTGAATTGTGAGTAGTGAATCAGAAAGACAAGAGAAGCGGGCATTGAAATTTATTATCTTCATCTGATTTAATAAACTGTTTCAGCAAGAACATATGAATAATGAATCGCCTTCTTTTCAACAAGCTGCATGGAAACGTCTTCGCAAGAATAAAGGAGCCGTGTTTGGACTTATCATTATTTGTCTTGCCGTTCTGGTAGCTGTATTCGCCTATTTTATTGCTCCCGATCCTTCACCGTTTGCAAATCGTATCATTTTAGAAATAGGTGGGAATAAGCCGGGTTTCATACAAGGTTTTATTAAAACAAAAAAAGATAAGGATGTTTCTTTCGGAGGATTTTTTTCCCGGCTGATCTCCGGAAAAGAAGATGCCTATTATCATGTTCCCATTGTAAGCAGTGAGGTAAAAGGTGACAGTATTATTGTTCAAAAATATATTGATGAAGGTCTAAGCGAAAGACAGGCTTTTGCGAAAGATCAATTGGCTGATCAACCTATTGAGCAATCAAAATTTGTTTTAGGTACGGATAAGTTCGGCCGGGATATCCTAAGCCGTCTTATTGTAGGCACAAGAGTAAGTTTAAGCGTTGGTCTTATTACTATTATTATTTCTCTTTCTATTGGATTGATACTTGGATCGCTGGCTGGCTATTATCGTGGCCGTACAGATAATATGATCATGTGGTTTATTAATGTTATCTGGAGTATTCCCACCTTATTATTGGTTTTTGCAATTACACTGGCATTAGGCAAAGGTTTCTGGCAGGTTTTTATTGCTGTTGGTCTTACCATGTGGGTTAGCGTAGCTCGCCTTGTAAGAGGGCAGGTATTAGCCGCACGGGAACTGGAGTATGTAGAGGCAACAAGGGCATTGGGCTATTCTCATTTCCGCACTATCGTCAGGCATATATGGCCAAACATTATGGGACCCGTGATGGTTATCGCTGCTTCCAATTTTGCATCAGCCATTGTGATAGAAGCAGGATTAAGCTTTTTGGGTGTAGGCGTTCAGCCCCCACAACCAAGCTGGGGATTGATGATAAAAGAAAATTACAATTTCATTATTACACAAAATCCTATGCTTGCACTGGCGCCGGGTTTTGCGATCATGCTGCTGGTATTAGCTTTTAATTTATTAGGCAATGGCTTGAGAGATGCGTTAAATGTAAGAGGAAGGATTTAGTGAGGAAGGTGACTTTTTTTAGATGACGGCTGACAGAAAAAAAAGCAACCATTTTCTATTATCACTATACTTCAACGATCATTGTTATTTCGCAAATAGTAATAACCTGTTACTATTTTAAGATTTTGTCATTTCCCCACTGTCATCTGTCAACGTCATGGTTTACTACTTTTACATTGCGGCTGAAGCTTTCGTCCAGGGAAATAAAAGTTTCTGTTCTTTCAATTCCTTTTATTTTTTGCAATTGATCGTGTAATACAAACCTTAATTGTGTTATATCCTTACAAACTATCTCGGCAAACATGCTATAGTTACCAGTAGTATAATTCAGCCGGACGATCTCAGGAATTTTCTGCAAGTCTTTCGCTACGGTATCATACAGCGAACTTTCTTTCAGGTAAATACCGATAAAGGCAATCACATCATAGCCCAATTGCTTCAGATCCGCTTTCAGCCTGGTACCTTTTACTACGCCTGCTTCCTGCAATTTTTTAATACGTACATGGATGGTACCGCCTGAAACAAACAGTTTCTTTCCCAGGTCAGCATAAGAGATCTCTGCATTTTCCATCATATGATGAATAATATCGAGGTCAAGTTTGTCGAGATTTAATTTACCAGACATTTGGGGATAGTGTTTTAAATTATTTTCATTAAATTG
>CAMLEX010000504.1 GCA_946479055.1 uncultured Bacteroidota bacterium
CTCATAGCTCATTGCTATAAGCTCAAAGCTTAATTTATGGCAAGTACAGCAGACATCAGCCGGGGCCTTATCATCAAATTAGATGGTAGCTTATATTCTGTAGTGGAATTTGGTGAAAACAAAACAGCCCGTGCAGCAGCAAAAGTGTGGGCAAAGCTGAAAGGCGTAGACAATAACCGCTCTATTGAAAAAACCTGGAACTCAGGCGATAACATTTACCCTGTTCGTGTAGAAAGAAAGGAATACCAGTTTTTATATAAAGATGATACGGGTTACAGCTTTATGGATACAGAAACTTTTGAACAGGTGACTGTACAGGAAAGCATGATAGACGCTCCCCAATTTTTAAAAGATGGGCAGAACGTTTCCTTGCTGATCAATACGGAAACAGAACTTCCTATGAGTGTTGAATTGCCTGATAAAATTGTGATGCTGATAACTTATACAGAACCGGGTTTGCGTGGCGATACCGCTACACGTACCTTAAAACAGGCTACCATAGAGACCGGTGCTACCGTAAACGTTCCTTTATTTGTAAATGAAGGTGAGAAAATCAGGATTAACGCCAAGACTGGCGAATACTTAGAAAGAGTGAAAGAATAAGCGATATTCCAAGCTTCAATTTTTATCAAATATGGCCCGAAATCAACCGATTTTTGGCCATTTTTGATTGATTTCATCCCTTTTTTGGTAAAAAGGGATGAAAAAATCTTTATAAACTGAGATCGATTTCCTTACCTTAGCCCCCATTTTCAAATAAAAATCTAAATTGTCTATTAAATTGAAAAACATGGACTTCAAACAAATCCAGGAATTGATCAAAATGATCAACAAATCAAATATTGGCGAGTTGACAATTGAGCAGAAGGATTTTAAAGTTACTATAAAACAAAAAGAAGAACATATAACCCAGGTGTTATCGTCACCATCTTCGTCTTATGCACATTCTCAATCTGCTATTGCACATCAGCAACCTCTTTCACTTCCTAATACTACTCCTGCAATTCCCGCAGAAAAGCCAAAAGCGGCAGATGCGGCACCTTCCAATCTTGTAACAATAAAAAGCCCTATGATCGGCACTTTCTATCGGAAGGCATCTCCCGATAAACCCAATTTTGTAGAACCTGGTGATGAGGTAACCCAGGGTAAAGTAGTTTGTATCATTGAAGCCATGAAACTATTTAATGAAATCGAAAGTGAAGTAAGTGGTAAAATAGTCAAAGTATTAGTTGATGATGCTTCTCCTGTAGAGTATGACCAACCTTTATTTTTGGTAGAGCCGGCTTAATAAATTACTGATTAGCTAATATGCTAATTGGTAGGCCCAAAACTTCTATTATGCAAAAAGAACTTCAGCCGGTGCAAATGGTATTAGCACATCGGCACATTACACATTAATTTTATGTTTAAAAAAATACTTATAGCCAATCGCGGAGAAATTGCTCTCCGTATTATCAGAACCTGCCGGGAGATGGGGATTAAAACGGTGGCTGTTTATTCTACAGCTGACCGTGACAGCTTGCATGTAAAATTTGCTGATGAAGCAGTATGTATAGGTAAGCCGCAGAGCAGTGATTCATACCTCAATATTGCACACCTGATGGCAGCCGTGGAAATCACCAATGCTGATGCCATTCACCCCGGTTATGGATTTCTTGCGGAGAATGCAAAGTTTGCAGGCATATGCAATGATCATGGTATCAAATTCATTGGCCCTACGCCAGATATGATCAACCGCATGGGCGATAAAATAACTGCGAAAGAAAGCATGATCAAAGCTGGCGTGCCTGTAGTACCCGGTGGCGAAGGTTTATTGAAAAGCCTTGATGAAGCAAAAGGACTTGCAAAAAACATGGGGTATCCGGTTATTTTAAAAGCTACTGCTGGTGGTGGAGGTAAAGGAATGCGGATAGTATGGGAAGAAGCCGAAATGGAAAAAGCATATGATAATGCTAAAGCTGAAGCGGCTGCTTCTTTTAAGAATGATGGTATCTACATGGAAAAGTTTGTAGAAGAACCCAGGCATATTGAAATACAGGTAGCCGGTGATCAATATGGCAATGTATGTCATATGAGTGAGAGGGATTGTTCCATTCAGCGTCGTCATCAGAAATTGGTGGAAGAATCGCCTTCGCCATTTATGACAGATGAACTTCGTCAGCAAATGGGCGAAGCTGCCAAGAAAGCTGCAAGTGCAATCAATTATGAAAGCGTAGGAACTATTGAGTTCCTGGTAGATAAGAATCGCAACTTCTATTTTATGGAAATGAATACACGTATCCAGGTAGAACATTGCGTTACTGAAGAGGTTATTAATTTTGACCTGATCAAGGAACAAATCAAGATTGCGGGAGGAGAAAGAATTTCCGGCAACGATTATATTCCGCAAATGCATTCTATTGAATGCCGGATCAATGCGGAAGATCCTTACAATGATTTTCGTCCTTCACCAGGCAGGATCACTACGCTGCACCAACCCGGTGGTCATGGTGTAAGGGTAGATAGTCACGTTTATGCCGGTTATGTAATTCCACCCTATTACGATTCAATGATCGGTAAATTAATAACTGTTGCACGTACAAGAAACGAAGCCATTGATACCATGTACAGGGCTCTAAGCGAATATGTGATAGAAGGAGTTAAAACAACTATTCCTTTTCATTTACAACTGATGCAGAATGAACGGTTCCGTGCGGGTGATTTTAATACCAAATTTTTGGAAAGCTTTCAGCTGAAATAAAGTGAGTATATTAGAGTTAGATAAAGTCCCGGTCTTCAGCCGGGATTTTTAATTTCAATGTGAAATACTATGATAAAATGAGCCATAAAAATTCTTAAGCAATTCATACCAACCGCGATGAAAATTTATGGAGAAACGAAGTTCGATGAGGCCAAATAAAATATAAATGATCTCATCAATTACATATGGCCAAAATAATAAAATTAACACATGAAAAGTTGTTACAGTCTTTGCTTTTTTTTGCTGACCTGTTTTTTATCTTTTTCCCAATCGTATAAGAAAGTTCATCACAAAGCGATTTTAATTGATACACATAATGATGTTCTTTCTTCTGCAGTGTTGGATGGAAAAGACATTTCTCACCAAATTACAGAAGGACACAGTGATCTTGACCGGTTTAAAAAAGGAGGAATGGATGTGCAATTCTTTTCCGTATTTACCGGTCCCGATGCCCGCAACAAAGAAGGCGTTTACAAAGATGCGAATGAAGAGATTGATTCGTTAGAAAGCATTGTTTTGCGAAACACAGATCGTATGCTGATGGCCATGAACTACAAGCAAGTCAAGGAAGGGATACGGCAGGATAAATTTGTAGCATTGATTGGAGTAGAAGGCGGTCACATGATCGAAGACGATATGCAGAAACTGGAAGCATTATATAAACGGGGAATGAGATACATGACCTTAACATGGAACAATAGTACCAATTGGGCCAGCAGTGCTATGGATGAAACATTGAATCCTGAAAAATTAAAGCACAAGGGCCTTACTGATTTTGGTAAACAGGTAGTGAAACGAATGAATGAGCTGGGAATAATTGTTGATCTTTCTCATACCGGCGAGCAAACTTTTTATGATGCTATTGCTATTACAACAAAACCGGTTCTGCTTTCTCATAGTTCAGTTTGGAATATCTGCCCCGTTTTCAGAAATGTAAAAGACGATCAGATAAAAGCAGTGGCAAGGAATGGCGGTGTTATATGTGTAAATTTTTATTCAGGGTTTATCAGCGCAGCCTTTGACAAACGGTCCGACTACCTGAACGGACAAGGAAAGAAGATCATACAGGATTCGTTGCTGGTTGTTACAAATGATTCTACTGCGATGAAAACAAAATGGCAGGAATATTATAAAGTAGAATTAAGTAAAGTTCGACCAACAATTACCCACCTCGTAGATCATATTGATTATATAGTAAAACTGATTGGAGACGACTATGCGGGCATAGGTGCTGATTTTGATGGAGTCAGTTCTCTACCGGTTGGTATGGATGATGTAACCGCTTATCCTAAAATCACAGAAGAATTATTAAGAAGAGGCTATTCAAAAAAATCCATAAAAAAAATTCTGGGTGGAAATGTGCTACGGGTAATGAAAGCGAATTTCAGGTAGGGTTATAAGTTGATTGGTAGACAAGTTGACAAGGAAGAGGTTAGGCCTATCATAGGTCAACAAAAAAAGGTTGATAAGAATAATATCCTTGTCAACCTTTCAACTTATTTTATTACTGTTATTATAATTTTTTATTTTGTTATATAGCCAAACAAGCCGTGTTCTTCATCGTCAGGACCTGCGGCAAAGAATAACCAATTGGGATCTACAGTTGTTGCTGTACCGGGGGCAAATGAAATAGCCCACAATCCTTCAATTATTATTGGGTTGCCATTTGCACGCAACTGGCCTAAAAATTTGCCGTCTTCGGCAAAAGCATTAATGCGGCCATCTCCAAAATTTCCAACCCG
>CAMLEX010000505.1 GCA_946479055.1 uncultured Bacteroidota bacterium
GGTAAGGCCCTGGCAGATATACTTCGCTCAGGCGGGTTTGAAAACAAAGCGGAAATGATGGAGATATTAGGATCATTCAAGCGTAGAGTTGAAATTGATTATTGGTTACAGCTGACCAAAGAACAGATTAAGATACTATCCGGAAGCAGGTGGGTCACTATAGGTAGTCATAGTTATTATCACAATGACCTGGCAAAAAATTCCGGCGATGCTGTGAAAGACGATCTTACCTGGTCAAAACAATTTCTTGAAAATATTACAGGGAAAGAAATAAAGGCTTTAGCCTTTCCTTATGGTTCTTATACAAGAGAAACAGTGCAGGAAGCGAAAAATGCAGGTTTCACGCAATTGCTGGCGACTGAATTTCTTTTCCCCGAAGATGCAAACGATACAACGCTACGGGAAAGATTTACGATAAACCCATTTATATCCAACGTCAATCAAATACATGCAAACATCGCAGGAAATTATAAGTAAAACGCAAAGCAAAGAATACTCGATCACCCGGTTGAGCAAAGACAACCTGGTTGACGTAGGGAAGCTGTATACAGAAGTTTATGGCTCCGCACCGGCCATTGATTATTTCCCTAAAAAGTATGACACAGCTTATACTGGTATAGAAAATGTTGGATTTATCGCTTATAATACGGACAATATGCCTGTTGCTTATTATGGCGTCATTCCCTGTTTTATACAGTATGGAAATAAAATGATATTGGCAGCACAATCAGCTGATACAATGACACATCCCCGGCATCGTTACAAAGGCATGTTCGTAGAACTATCGAATATGACATTTGATCTGTGTCGCGAACTGGGTATCTTTCTCCTCTTTGGGTTTCCCAATCAGAATTCTTATCATGGGGCTATTCATAAATTGGGTTGGAAAATGATCGGAACAATGACCTGCTTTACCATTTCTGTTAAAACTTTGCCGCTGGAATCACTTTCAAAAAAGATAAGCATATTTAATAGGCTATATAAGCGATACAGCCGTTTCATACTCAATAAAAATTTATTACCCTTGATGGGTGTTGCCAATTCTGTTTTGGTGGATGGCTTTGCAGGTGTGTACCGCAGTGACGAGTATTTATATTATAAAATGTATAATCCCACAAAAGTGATCAGCATTGACGATTCGAAAATATGGATCAGCGATAAGCAGGGCCTGGTATTAGGGGATATGGAAAATATAAATGAAATGAATTTTAAGGTAGTGATTAGTAAGCTGAAAAGAATAGCAAAAAAAATGGGTCAGCGGCAGATACAATTTCATTGCAGCCCGGGGACCAGCTTACATAAATTTTTTACATTGAATTATAAAGCAACGCCTTCTTATTCTATATTATTCCAGGATTTTGGATCGGCTATTCCTCCGGAAAAACTCAGATTCACATTTGCTGATATTGATATCTTTTGACAATTCCTCAGGTGATCATTTATGAAACTTATTTTTACCAGCTATACCAGCACTCCGGAATACAGCCAGCCTGAACTATGGCTGAAGCGCATTGAGGGGTACACAGGTATATTGGAGAGCCTTAGCCGCAACAATAAGGTGATTGGTATTGAGAGGATCAATTATGAAGGAGAGTATGTGCAAAACGGAGTTCAATATTATTTTGTTAAGCTAAAGAATAAAGTAGTCCGTTTCCCACTGCATATTCACCGTCTTATAAAAAGAATGCAGCCTGATGTGGTTTTTGTCAATGGGTTAATCTTTCCCATGCAGATCATACAATTGAGGCTGGTATTGGGAAAAAGTGTAAAAATAATCCTCCTCCATCGTGCTGAAAGGCCATTTGGGAGGGGCAAAAAATATTTGCAAAAGTTAGCTGATAAATGTGTTGATGCTTACCTGTTTACTACTTCGGCATTCAGTAATGACTGGAGGAGAAATATTGATGTTAAAAAGATACATGAAGTAATACAGGCTTCTTCAATTTTTAATACTATAGATAGAACTGAGGCAGTGAAGGGTACAGGTATAAAGGGACCTCTTGTTTTTTTATGGGTGGGATCGCTAATTCCCAGAAAAGACCCGCTTACAGTTGTTAAGGCCTTTCTTGAATTTGCACGTTATCGGCCCGAATCCAAAATGTATATGATATACCAGTCGGCTGAGCTTTTACAGGAGATCAATACCCTGCTTGACGGCAATAAGAAATACAGGGAAGCCATTGTGTTGGTGGGAAAGGTATCTCATGACCAGCTCCTGTATTGGTACAATAGCGCCGATTTCTTTATTTCGGCTTCGCGGTATGAAGGGAGCGGAGTGGCTGTCAGCGAGGCTATGTCATGCGGATGTATTCCTATAACCTCCAATTTTATTACGTTTCAAAAAATGACTGGATCAGGCAAATGTGGTTTATTATTTGAGACCGGGAATGATAAAGACCTCCTGGTGGCATTATTAAAAACGGACGAAATGGATATGGAAAAGGAACGGGACAGAGTATTACGGCAATTTAAAGAAGAACTTTCCTTTGAGGCAATCGCCAAAAAGATCAATGCTGTCATAGCCTCTTTATAATTTGAACCAGTTGTAAATAAATAAATGTTTAGCTTAAATACATTCCCTAAAGTGAGTATCATTATATCAACATATAATGGCATCAGATATATCGGGGAAACGATTGAAAGCGTTCGCAGCCAAACCTACACGAACTGGGAATTAATAATAATAGATGATGGATCAAATGATAATACCTGTGAAGTAATAACCAGTATTAAAGATGAAAGAATACACTTGTGCAAGGCCGGAAGGATCGGTATTAACGGCAGGATAAAAAATATTGGTTTAAGTAAGAGCTCGGGAGAACTGATTGCCTTTATAGATCATGATGATCTCTGGGCGCCAACAAAACTTGAAAAACAGGTGGCTGCATTAAAAACATACCAAGAGGCAGGATTTTGTCTTACCGGTGGGTACAATTTTAAGGATTCGGGAAAGCCGATTAATTTTTTCTATAAGCAGCATAAAGGAATAAGAGTTGATAACGTATTTCTATCTTTCTTTCGTTCAGAAATATCTGCATGGACACAGGCTTTGCTGGCAAGAAGAGAATGTATTGAAAAAGCCGGAGCTTTTAACGAGAACAGTTTATTTGCTGATCCTGAATTTATCGTTAACCTCTCCAGTCATTTTAAAGCGGTCATACTGTATGAACCTTTGGTGTATCATCGTTTGCATGACAACAGCTATTCTACTATAAAATGGGTTCAATGTCATAACCAGGGATTGGATATAATCAGGAAATATAAAAATAATAAGTTGTTGCCCATTAGTATGGCAAGAGATGCCTTATTCAGGTCACATATCAATTTCGGGGAAAAGTATTTATTTCATAAAGAAAGAAGAAAGGCGATACTGCATTTTTATGAAGCATGGAAAAACAAACCCCTGAGTTTAGTTCCGTTCAAGAAGACAGCTAAGACCATCTTATATACTTTAAAAAAATAAAGCAATCATTTTTTTCGCGACCTCGTTCATTGTACAAAATGTTACTTTGTTATAAACTGTAGCCGGATTCTCCAGAACGGTAAGTGTTGTTTGCGCCATTTCTTCTTTGGATGAAACAATATGCCATTGTACAATTTCACCATTCATTGCTTTGCAAAAACTGATCACATGAGCACCGGCATACAGCGCTTCAAGACAAACACCGGAAAAGCCTTCGTAGGCGGAGGGATGCAGCAATAATTTTGATCTTTGCATCCATTGCAGCACTTCTGTATAAGGGAGTTCGCCAGTGATCGTAATTGTTTTTTCCAATCCTGATTTTTTTATAAGATATTTTAGCTTTTCCATTTCAGGACCATTGCCTACTATCACGGCTTTAATAGCAGGCAATTGTTTTTTTATAACTTCTACTATCTCAATAAAAAGATCATACTGTTTCAATGGGATCAGGGAACCTACTCCAAGAATATCAATATCTTTTTCTTTTTTACTTGTACTGAATTGTTTGGTATCAACCCCAGGGGGTATTAAATGAGCTGGCCTTATACCATGATTTCTCTCAAATTCAGTTTGAAGAAAATCAGATAAGGCTATCAGTTCATCCGGTCGTAGTGAGGTTCGGTGGGGGGATTTGTTTTCTTTTTTGGCATCCTGTCCCAATATCCAACAAAAATGTTTGAGGCCATATGCGTCAGCAAACCGATGCCCCACTATAGCGCATTCGCCATACCAGAAACTAAGCAGCCCGGTTATGGGAGTTTCGTTATGGATCTTCTTTAATGTCGCATTTATTTTTTTTCTTAACACTAACCTGGATAGCCCACCTTTATTCCGGCCATTAAAAGGGATCACTTTGGTATTAAACCATGTATATTTTTTTGTGTGGTAAGGATACTGGAAACTGAGTACAATGATATTTAGTTGCGGGCTGATTTCTATTAAAGACCTGACCAGTTGTTGCTGCATGGGCAGGCAGGTACTATCCGCTTCATCTTTAG
>CAMLEX010000506.1 GCA_946479055.1 uncultured Bacteroidota bacterium
ATCCATCTATATGCAACAAATCAATTGAACCGTCAATAAAATAGTCTTTCGCCTCGTCAAAAGTTGACCTGATTAAAGTTGAAAACCTGGAATATTCCCAAGTATTATAATCCATAACTTTTCCAAAAACCTCTTCTTCATAAAAACCAGCATGTTCATCCCCTTTCCATGTATCAATACCATAACAAGTAGTGTTAATGTTCAATCTTTTAATAGCCTGGCAAAAAGCAAAATAAGAAAGCCCGTTGTGTACGCCTAGTTCCACAACCATTTTGGGTTTCAGGCTTTCAATAATCCAAAATGCAAATGGTATATGCTCAATCCATCCAGAAATATCGAGGTAATCGGGTGTCCAGAAAAAAGACTCTTTATCTAATAAATAATTCGTAATGACTTTGTCGTTCATTAATGCAAGATGGTTTTACAATAAGTTTATATAAGGATCAGTAGCAGCTTATTTTTCAATTCTATTAAAATGGATCTGGCTTGAAACTTATTGATAGAAGTTAATTTAACTAAGATGAAAACGGGCTGATTCATTTGAAAAACAGGATTAAAAAACCATTTCTCAAAAAACCTACTCTCTTTTTATATCGGAACTATCTTCCGGCGCTCTTTCAATTCAGGTTTCATAATGATATATATATTGTTACCATTTAAATTTATTTCTTAATGTAGGAATAAAATTAATAGTTTATCCTCTTATCATTTGTTCCAATCAACTGTTTAGGTTTTTTTTATTAGTTTTTCTCTTATCGTACCCAAAAAGCTTCTTTTTTCATATGTCCGCTTATACCAATCAAGATCCTGACGTAACCGGTCAATATCGCCAAGCAATTTGTTGATCAACTGGCGGTTTCCTTCATTATTATTGGTACATTCTGCTAATTTTTCACTGATTTCCAGGATGCTTTTATCCTTTGTTTCCAGTAATAAGTGTAATCGCTGTATCTCCTGTTGCTGGTGATCAATGGTCCTTTGTTTTGCAAGGATTTCTGAATCGAGTTTATGCTCAATCAGCTCAAGTGATTGCTGTACCTCTTCAATGTTGCCTTGCCCGGCAATTTGCTGAGAATCCAAAATAATTGAGTGTTTCATTGACATAGATAGATTGAGGTTTAATTATCCAAAACTCCATTTAGCCTGCCTTCCGGTCTTTAAAATCGATCCGGCATACAGCTCACGATATGTTTTAAAATTTTTCTTTACATCAAACTCCGTCTTGCATATCTCTCCGGAAAATTTACCCATTACTGACAGCATTTCCGGGTTATTATGATATTGCAATATCTTAACAATAGCGTCATAGGCTGTATTAAAAAGATCTCCGTTGATTCCTTTTTTAACAATATCAATATTACCTGTACAATTACTTAATAACACGGGTTTTTTGAGAGCTAATGCTTCCAATACTGCAAAAGACAACCCTTCATATTTTGAGGTTGATAGATAGATATGAGACGAAGAAACATATTGATGTACTTTCTTAGCATCTAACCAACCCGTAACAGTTATATTTTTTGATGTAAATAATTTCTTATAGCGTCCATCCCCGATCCAGACAAATTCGATCTGGTGCATATCTTCAAAATAAGAAGCTATTGCATTAAATAAAGCAGGATTTTTCTGTTTTTCTATGCGTCCGCTGGTTACGATCCTGAATTTATCTTTCAAATTTTTCTCAACCTGCTTTTCTCTGTTGTTGATATTAATTCCATTATTAACATAAACCGCATTAATACCCAGTTTAAGATATTCTTCCAGTTCGGAAGGAGAGCAACAAATTATATTGCCTCCCATTTGATAACCTATTTTTTCTACCAGTTTGTAAAAATATTTTGTCAATCCGTTTCGTGCAGACAGGAACGACGCTCCATTAGGAGTATAAAAAACATTAGTGATTCCTGCCATGCGACAAGCAGCCCTTCCCAATAATCCACTTTTTGAAGAATGAAGATGTACTGCATCAACCAGGCTTTTTGCTTTGAGGCGACGTAAAATTTTATAAAGTTCTGTTAATGCCAATAAATCTTTGAGAGGATCGATAGACCGTTGTGCAGAACGCCACTTAATGAAACGTACATTCTGACTGGGGAAATTTTTCTTCACTTCCGTAGCCGTCATTTCTTTTTTTCTCTCTCCATGTACCACTATATGTAAATCATCTGGCATAGCCTCTGTAAGAGACTTTACAAATACAGCAATTCCTGCTGCAAATGGTTCGACTATATGAACAATTACCATGTGCAATATATTATACTTATCATTCGGGCAATAACATTAGTTACTGACCAAATGATTGCATTATTTTATAAAATAATGTAGTGGTGAATTCGGCTACTAAATCGGTTTCTTAACGTCCAATCAAAAAAATTAGTATGGCAGCCTCATTTGACAAGACAAATGGTTAAAACGTTGCACCTGCTATCCCTTCCATTTTTTAAGTTGCAAAGATATTCCTTTCGGCAAAATAAACAATAATGCCAACCTTAGGTACGCATTAAACTTTAATACAATGTTCGAGCCAAACGTCTTAATTACTTTACCTCTTGCAACTAATTGTTTACCCTTATTTTTATATGAGAGGCCCCCCTTATTCAATTCACAAACAACAAGAAACCGATCAAATATGAATGCCGGGCTGCTATTCATCAGTTTCCAGAAAAAAGCATAATCTTCTGCATATTCGAAGTTGGTAGGATAATGCCCTGTTTTTTTTAATAAAGAAGTTCTGAACATAACGGTTGCATGCATAAATACATTACGGAAATACATGGCTCGTTTAATTTCTTCCTGATACATTGGAGCCTTGTATGAATAATTAAATGAAGTCTCTTCATCTACAATCCTGCACCAACTTCCTATTAATCCCGTTTCAGGATGTGCATCCATATATTCCACCTGCATTACAAATCTTTCTGGCATGCAGATATCGCCACAATCAAGCCTTGCAATATATCTTGCATCAGTATTTTCTTCGATCCAGGATAAACCTTTATTAAGGGTAGCGGTTATTCCCAAGTTTTTTTCATTTTGTAAAACAACTACCGGTTTTTTCACATCCATTGCTGCATTAATTCTTTCTATTGTCACTGACTCTTTACTACCATCGTCAATGACAAGTACCAGATAATTTCCCGATGAATAAATAACACTTTTCAATGATACAATCAATCCATTGAAATTATTATAGCAGGGAATCAACAAACAAAAGTCTATTGCCTTAAAAAGTTTCATAAAAAGCAAGGTAGGTTAAATTCGTAAACCTCTTTTTTGAATATAATAATGCCACAACAACATAGTGCCGATAGAACGATGAGGTTTCCAGTTTTCTGATAAAGCAATTATTTCTTCTTTTGATATATGGGCTTCTAACTTTTTTATTTCTTTAAAGGCATTGATCATTGCAAGATCGCCTGTTGGAAATATATCCGTTCTTTGTAATGCAAATAATAAATAAATATCAACCGTCCAATCGCCAATTCCTTTTATCCGTTTCAACTCTTCTCTTATCATTTCATCAGGTAGCAAAGAAAGTTTTTTCAGATCCAATTGTTTTGAAACAATAGCTTCCGCTAAATGTCTTGCATAAATTGTTTTCTGCCGGCTGAAATAACAGGCTCTCATTTCAGCATCGGTCAATACTAAAAGCTTTTGCGGTGTTATTGTCCCGATCTTTTCTTTTAGCTTATCAAAAGCTGCTTTTGCAGAGGCCAATGAAACCTGCTGCTCAAGAATAATATGTATAAGGGTTGGAAAACTTGCCGGCCTCGTCCACATGGGAGGATAGCCGTATTGCCTGATGATGGTTTTTAAGTGCAGGTCTTTTTTTGAAAGCAAATCACAAAGAGATGAAAAGTTCGCTTTATGAAACCTTGACTCCTCTTTCTTCATAATCTTTAAATCAGTCAACTCTTAGTTCTTCGCCTTAAAATTTTCAATAGCTTTTTTTGTAAACTCACTCAGCACTAATTTTCCGCTGATGGCGGCTCTTTCAATCAATAACTTATCCCAATGTTCCGTCCCCTTCCAGAATGCCTTTTTCATTTCAGCCATCGCTTCCGGGCTGGATTGCAACAATGTATTAGTTAATCTTTGAATAGACTCATCCATCCCTTCTATATTTGGATGCAGTTCTGCAAACAATCCTTTTCTCCTTGCCCAGTCACCATTCCGCCACATAGTGGCATCAATAGCCAATTGCGTAAATGCAGACAAACCTATCTTTCTTTCCACAGCAGGGCCTACTACAAATGGTCCGATACCTATTGCGAGTTCGCTTAGTTTTATCTCTACTGATTCAATAGCTATTGCATAATCCGTTGCAGCCACAAGACCGACTCCGCCACCCACACATTTTCCTTGAATGCGACCAATGATAAACTTAGGGCAAATCCGCATAGCATTGATGACATGTGCAAAACCACTGAATAAATTCAATCCCTGTTCTTTAT